>JBIIMV010000143.1:0-4853 GCA_044337805.1 Bacteroidia bacterium | reverse complement strand
TGCACCTCCTGCATGAAGAAGAGCCGTATCACCAATGCATAAGGACGGCAATGAAGACGGAAGGATAAAGGCAGAGTCGGGTGCGTCCACAACAACAAAGGAATCCAGTGTAAGAGAGAAGTTGCCACACAGTCCGGAGATTGTAAGGGTAACATCATAAGCACCCGGCTGGGCATAACAAACTCCTGCCGGGTTTGGAAGCACAGACCCCCCTGAAAGAGAACCGGGAAAAAGCCAATTCCATGCATTAATAGCAGTACCCGAACTTTGGTCAAAAAATGAGAGACATTCAGAAGGGCAAATCAGTTGGGAAGAGGCAGAAAAGGCAGGAACCGGAGGCTGACCATTACTCGCACCGCCTGATATGCCGGCGTTACAGCGCTCCTCCCAAACTGCAGATCCATCGCACCGACGGGCCATCGTACAACCATTGCCACCGCCCTGAGGCAAAGTTTCAAAGACAGAAGAGGTGTTACTGAAATTAATATTACGTGGAATGCAGCTTCCTGTGCCGGGCGCAGAGATATTTACAGGGAATTGTCCGATGCCCCACTGAATAGCATCAACAATACCACCCGCATCATCGAGCAAAATAAGTTGTTCATTTCCATTGGTGAGGGTGCCAATAACATTAGGTGCGCCGGAGGTACAGTTGCAACTGGCAATATTCAAATCAGCACTTACAGGAGAGTTGTTGCTGCCTATTACATAGAAGGCGCCTGATGAGAGCATGGTTCCGGCAGGAATTGTTACGGTAAAATCTCCGTCTGCTAACACCCAGCATCCGATATCAACGGGGACTGAGCAACTGTTAAAAAGTTCGACCCATTCTTCCGTATTCGGATTACAGGCACCATCGCAAGCACCGGAACCATTAATCAGAATTTCATTTATCTGAATACAGCTGCTCTGTGCAAAAACGGAGCGACCGGTCAAAAGAAGAACAAGGAAAACACACAAGCAAAATACTCTCACGCCATAAAGGTAAGAATCAGAAAAGACAGAAAAAGTGAAAAGAATTAATAGCAATATCCGCAGGCCTTTCTACCTTGCGATTCGGCACTGCTTTTAGATAATTTAGAGATTCCTTTGTTGCAGCGGCTCAGACCAGTGCACATCTTTTTATGATAGGTTTTTGCTCCCTGACTATTGCAGACCATCACCTCATCGCCATTTAAGTCTCCGACCGGCTGCGATTTACCTTTATGCCTGAAATCCCAGGGAGCCATGGGATTGGGGATGCTCCAAAGACCACGCCTGGCAGCACGAGCCTCCTGTTCAAGACGGGCCAGACCTTCATCGGAACTGTATTTTTTATAATGCCATGCCAATCCGGCGGCCACCAAAGCACTGTTCAGAGATTGCCCGTTAGCGAACACCTCGGCAATATTGCGGTCGTATTTATCTTTACTGATAAGCTTTGCCGTGATTGTTTTCCCATAGCAGAAATTCCATGTAAAGTCTTTGGCTTTCTTCCCGAAGTCCTGACTCTTCTCCGGACAATCAACACCATTAAGTCTGATTTTGTAATTAACACCGGCATCTGATCGAATGGTGATGGTATCACCATCATGCGCGGCGATAATTTTACCACTGATGGCCTGGGCAAGCAACCAGAATACTGAAAATAGAAAAACAAAAAATATGGCTTTACGGATCATCATTGAAGATTAAAAGGAATACAAAATTAGAACTTTGCCAATATCGGAATAAAAGCACCGCAGAGATCGGGGAGGCCGGAGGAAATCGTCGATTTCAGCCAAAGACAGTCGGGATGTCGGCATCAGTCTTCATCATCATCAATCTGCAAAAGGGCACTATGTTCAGGCAATGACTGAATCTCACGAAGCTTTCTGTTTATTGCCTTAGTTCGTTTGCCCATCAATTCGTTGATGGTATTTCCTGCTGAGTCGATACTCTTCTGGGCCTTTTCAAGCATACCTCCGAATTTTTCAAATTCATTCTTCACCGCACCAAGAATCGCCCAAACCTCGCTGCTCCGCTTCTGAAGAGCCAAAGTGCGAAAGCCCACCTGAAGGCTGTTAAGAATAGCGGCGAGCGTAGCGGGACCGGTAACCACCACTTTATACTCTCTGAGCAATTGTTCCAGAAGATGAGAGCGCCTGACCACTTCGGCATAGATAGCCTCGAAAGGAAGGAACATTATGCCAAAGTCTGTCGTGTTGGGAGGATCGAGATATTTATCACGGATGTCGCGTGCCATCTTTTTAATCACATGCTCAATGTTCTTATTGGCGGCATCTATCATGGCAGGGTCATTCTGTTCATAGGCGGTCACCAACTGATCATAGGCATCTTTAGGGAACTTGGCATCCATGGGCAGATACATAACACTGCGATCTTCGTCCTTACCCGGAAGTTTCACAGCAAACTCAACCAATTCAGAAGAACCATGTTTGGTTTTCACATTTTTCTCGTACTGATCGGGTGCGAGAATCTGATCGAGCAACATTTCCAGCTGAATCTCTCCTACCCCACCCCTTTGTTTTACATTGCTGAGTACCTTTTTCAATCCACCCACATCCTGAGCAATGGTCCTCATTTCCCCGAGTCCTTCCTGAACTGCAATCAGTTGCTTGCCTACAGTTTCAAATGATTGTCCTAAACGTTCGTTAAGTGTTTTCTGCAATTTCTCATCAACGGTTTCACGCACCTGCTCCAACTTCTTCTCGGTATTCAGAACAAGCTCTTGCTGACGCTTATCAAGATCACTGAATTTTTCCCTTTGCAAATCATTGAAAGACCTTACGTTTTTGTCGAAGGTTTCCTGAAATTCTTTAAGTGACTTACTCAGCGAATCGCGAATCTGCAGTCCGTCGATACGTACCTGTTCGTGTATGGCCAAAAGTTTTTCTTCCAACAACTTATTCATTCTCGCACTGCGTTGCTCAGAAGATTCACCAAATTCTTTGAGCCCTTTTACCAGATCGTCGCGGTTTTGCCTGAGCTGCGCCTCATTTTTTTCAATAAGCATCAGCAGTCTTTCATCGAGTTTCAAGGCAAGTTTTTCGATGGCCGATTGATTCTCCTTATTCAGTTTCTCCAGCGCTTCATTGGTCTCCTTTCTGGACTCACGAAGCGTATGATTCAGTTCCTCACGGCTCTCTTTGTTTTGCCGGGAAAGTTCTTCGCGGTTCAAACGAAGTTCCTCGCGCAATACAGATTCGAGCTGTTTGAAGGGGGTTTCAAGCGAAGCCTGATTTATGGAGTTTTTTCCTGCATTTCGAAACAAGAGAATAACAACAACTACTACCAGAAAAAGAATGGAAGCAAGCAGCATCATTTCCATAAATCAATATGTATTCTTTATTACAATTTACTCACCCATCCGTGCATGTCTTCAATCTCTCCTTTCTTGATACCCATCAGGGTGTTGCGCATTTTATTTGAGAACTCACGCATTTCGGGCGCCGGCAATTGCATTTCAAGATCCTGATGTCCGATGGTGATAATGGGAGCGATGTTCGCAGCTGTACCCACCCCAAAAGCCTCCTGCAACTTGCCGGCCTGATATGCGGATACAATTTCATCGATATCAATATTGCGCTCCTCAACCTTCATGCCCCAGTCTCTGGCCAGTGTAAGAATACTATCGCGCGTGATTCCCGCGAGTTTACTATGACTCAGTGAAGGGGTCCATAAGGCTCCGTCAACCACAAACATCACATTCATGCTTCCTGATTCTTCAATCCAGCGATTCTCCTTGGCATCTGTCCAGATTAATTGATGGTATCCTCTTTCAGCTGCAAGTCTGGTAGGATACATCGCTCCTGCATAATTACCCGCTGCCTTGGCATAACCGGTACCGCCTTCGGCAGACCGCGAAAAATGTGTCTCTACCCAAACTTTCAGTGGCTCGTTGTAATAAGCCCCTGATGGACAAGTAAGAATAAAAAAACGATACGCATCGGCCGGCTTTACACCAATAACAGTATCTATTGAAAAATAGACCGGCCTGATGTATAAACTATAGCCATCCTCAACAGGAATCCATTCTCTGTCAACATGCAACAATTGCATAAGTCCGTCGACAAAGATATTGTAAGGAATCTCAGGCATGCACATACGCCTTGCAGACTCATTCATGCGTCTGAAATTATCTTCCGCACGAAACAGGAATATCTCGCCTTTGCTATTGCGATGGGCTTTCATTCCCTCAAAGATGGCCTGTCCGTGATGGAATACCGTCAATGCAGGACTCACCTCAAAATTCCCGAACGGAATAATCTCAGCATCGTGCCAACCGCCGTTTTTGTGCACGGCACTAAACATATGGTCAGAAAAAATCTGCCCGAAAGGGAGCTTGGTAAAATCGGTTTCTTTTAACCGAGAGTGTCCGTTGGACCTGACAGGAAAAGTCATGCGAAAAAATCTGCTCAAACCTATGTTTTTTTCATGTTAAATGCATGAAAAAACTTAAAATAAGTAGATAGGGCTGATTCAAAAAATCCTGCGGGGAAAGAAGAAAAACCTTTTGAGCGATTATAGAGAAGAGAAAAGCGACAAGGCCTTAACTAATGCGCTTTGGTTGTATCTTTACGAAATGCGTCATAAAAAGAATAAAACGCTCGATTCGGGGAAGCTTTCCACAGCTATTTTACAGATTTTCAGAGAAAAGCCCGGCAGGGCTCTCAACTATAAGCAAATATCGTCAACCCTGGGTTTCAGCAAAGAAGTAGAGCGGCAGCGTGTTCAGGCCATCTTATCGGCCATGCAGGCAAAAGGCCAATTGGAAAGTGCAGAGAAAGGGAAATACATGATTGTACATGCTCAGCACAGCGTTACAGGCATTGCAGAAATAACTGCCTCAGGTTCAGCCTGGGTAATATCAG
>JBIIMV010000141.1:0-4872 GCA_044337805.1 Bacteroidia bacterium | reverse complement strand
TCTAAAAGATAAAGAACACTAAGTTAGTGAATTTGTTGCCTAAGCCGTTGTAAATATTGATAAAAGCGGCAATTAAATTTTCCCGCCCAAAACCAAGGCCTTTCTGATTCTTTGCTGGCTTCCGTTTTGATCAAAATATTCAAGGAAAAGGACATAAATGCCCATGTCTGCCTTCAGATTGTCGTTTGTTGTTCCATCCCAAGAGAAAACACCCTGAGTACCGAGGATTCTGTTTCTGAACAAGGTTACCACCTCACGCCCCTTAACATCGTAAACAACCGCACTTCCTGCACCCGCAGGGAATTGTAAATCGTAAGTTATCTGTAATACATCCTGAAAGCCATCATTATCAGGAGAAAAAATATCAGAAGACAGGGTTAGTGAGCCTTCGGGTGCAGCAGTTGCTTCGGACTGCGAATTTTCGTAAGAAGGCGTGGCATACCCAACCTGAAAGGAAGCAGAAGTCCAATTACTACGGTCGTCACTCAGCCTATCCATAGAAATACGTTCAAGAGAAATGCCTTTTGTTTCATTCAGGAGCGGAAAATGCATTTCAGGGGCAAAGAATGCAAAATCGAGCAGAGAGCCATCATTTTTCACCAGCGCAATTGTACCCCCGGATGCATTCATAGAAGGAATTTCATCAGACTCACAAAACCAGAGAGGATTTTTGGAGTAATAAAAATCTGTGATCTTTTTTGCCGATTCAGTCAGCGTCAAATACTGCCCCGGCAGAATCTGATAACCAAAAGGAGCCATGTTACCTGCATTTAGCGGCTGCTGGCTCAATGTGTCCCAATTGGCAATACGGAGAAGACCGAGATCAATTACCTTGGAAGAATTATTATATATTTCTATAAAATCAGTAGAATTATCTTTGGGATAATACATGATTTCATTGATCAACAAATCGGTCGAAATGGGTTCAGAAGGTTTACCAAATCTGGCAGAATCAGATGATGCAACAGAGTTTCCTGCGCAGTCATAAACTCTTGCTCCAACCTTGATGGTATAAATAACCGATTCAGACAGAGCCTCAGAGAATGTGAGCCTTACTGCATTAAAAGACGGGGCAATTGGCGTCACCAGAGATGGGGAAATATTTCCCGGACTCAGAACAAAAGACTGAGGGTTAAGCAGCGAAATCAACTGCATTGGTTCAGCGAAACGAAGTTCCACCTCAAGGGAATCCAGCCAAAGTGCAGATGCGACCATAGGTGAAACCAGGTCAGGGTTAGGGGCATAAACACTATTAATTTTCCCCGGTGTGCCACCTGAAGAGTCCTTTGATGCCCTCCAATTTTCAGCACCACCACAGGGATTGGCGGGATCAATTTGCTCAAGCGACCATCCACCGTCCTGTTTGGCTGAATTGGCATACCAGGAATCTGAAAATGACACCTGAGAAATGACCTTACCGAAATAATCAGACAACACAACATCAGAACCGGAATTAGTGATGCCGGACCAACCCGATAAAGCAAAAGAACCGGGGAGTAAGCGGTCATCAGAATCCGAGGTGGTAAAAACCAGAAATCCACCTGCAGGCACGGAGAAACAAGCCAGCGAGAGTGAAGTTGAACCGGACTGAAAACGCCAGTCTTTGAGACTTACAGGTCTCTCCAGTTTGTTATAAATTTCCACATACTCAACAGAAGGAAGCCCAATAGCAGGATCAGGGTCCGCCATAATTTCATTAATCTGCACCTGATAAGGTTCGACTACACCGAGAAAAAACTCTGTCATTCCTGATGAAGCAAAACTATTGCCGACACAATCGGTTACAGAAGCATCCACCAGAAGCGTATAATTTTGAGCAGGTGTGAAAGGCTGTGAAAAATTCAAAATCACGGAGCGGTAAGGTGGAGGCCCCAATATCACCGAGGAAGGAGCACCGACGCCCGGAACAGAATAGCGGGCGGGGTCAGCAATAAGGGCGCTGTCGAGCCATTCAGAGAACTTAACCTCAAGAACATTCCCACTCAAGGGACAAACGGCACTAACCGAAGGAGAAGTAAGATCGGGGTTTGAGGCATTAACTGAATTAACAAAGCCCGGAGTTCCGCCATTGTTATCTGACGAGGCCTTCCAGTTTTTTCGGTCACCACAAGGATTAAAGGGATCGATTTGCTCCAGTGCCCATCCACCATCATCCTTGCCGGGATCGGCGTACCAGTTATCCGAATAATTTACTGAGTGAATAATTCTTCCCGCTGTATCAGCGATAGATAAAGCCGCACCGGTGTTGGTTAAGGAAGAAAGCGCTAGAGCAGGCACGGCCAAAGTATTGCCAAAAGCCTGCATTTGCGGTGCTGCCTGGGACGAACAGAGAATCAGATACCCACCGGGCTGAATGGTGGAAGATGGGAGGGTTCGGGGCGTTGTTCCGGTTATTAGTTTCCAGTTGAACAGATTAATTGGAAAAGCGGTTGTATTAAAAAGTTCAACGTATTCAAACGCAGGCAAACCCACCGCAGGATCCGGGTCTGCCATAATTTCATTTATTACCACGTCAAAAACTCCTGCCGAATAAGTAGAAAAATTCAGATTCTGAGCACCAGCTGAAGCATTACCTGCACAATCAGTAAATGCGAATAGTGTACTTAACTGATAAATCTGTGACGGTGCCATTGCATTGGAGAATCCGAGTAAAACGCCGGTTACAGGATTGCCAATCAGGCTAATGGAGCTTGCGATTCCGATACCGGAGTTGACAGAAAAGTCAGATGCCTGTAATGAGGAAGCATTGATTACAGGTTCAGAAAAAAAGAGCTCTAAATTATTGCTGTTTATTACCCTCACCGATGCCAATTGAGGAGCTAAATTGTCGGGGTTAGATGCGTTCACCGAATTGGTTCTGCCAGGTGTTCCGCCCGTTATACTCACCGAGGCGGTCCAATTGTTCGCACCTGCACATGGATTCGAAGGATCTATCATCTCAAGGGACCAACCGCCCGCAGCCTTAACAGGATCGTTGTACCATTGGTCGTTGTAGTTTACACTATGTATCAGGAGGCCTGCATCATTCTTTAATGAAATCATGGTTCCTGCATTTGTAAGAGAAGTAGAGGTAATTCCCGGTATTCCGAGCGTTTGACCATAAAGAGAAAAATCAGCAGCGACAGAGGTAGAAGAGATGATGAGAAAGCTATCGGCAGCGATGGTAACTGCGGGAATAACATAATTTGAATTTCCGATGGAAAGTGTCCAGCCATTTAAAGACAAATCATTGGAAGTTGTATTATGCAGCTCAAGAAATTCGAAAACAGGCAAAGCAACCTGAGGAGTTGGGTCAGCAAAAATTTCACTCACAACGATATCGAAAGGCTGAGCCTGATTATAAGAAAATGGTATTGTACCTGCAGCAAGGCTATTGCCTGAACAATCTGATAATGCAGAGAAACTAAGCTGATAAATTTGCCCCAGCTGAAAAGGAGCGGTAAAAGATAAAACCAAACAGCCTGCGGCTAGGTTGACAGAAGAAGGAGCACCAATACCTGTTACTGACCAGGTATTCGTAATCAGAGCCTGAGATGGACTCAGAGCTTCAGAAAAACAAACCTGCAGCGTATTGGGGTTTACAACAGAAGCAGAGACAAAAGCAGGACTAATAACATCCGGGATATTGGTCCAGACAGAATTCTGGGTACCGGGAGTTCCACCGGTACTGTTGAAAGATGCAATCCAGTTAGATGCACCTGCGCAGTTGCTAGAGAGCGTTGTGTTTATCAATTCAAGTGTCCAGCCTCCATCGGCCTTGACAGCATCCTGATACCAGGTAAGATCGAATCTCACACTGTCAATAAAAGTACCTGAGGCATCGGAAAGAGTCAATAGCTCACCGGCATTGTTTACAGAAGGAAAAGAAGGGACCGGCAGAACATTACCTAAAGAAGAAAACAGCGGTGCGTTTGTTGTAGACGAAAGGATAAGATAAGCTCCCGGCGTGAGTAAAAAAGCAGGAAGCGTTCCTGTTGTAGAGCCATCCGAGATGGTCCATCCGTTGAGGTCGAAAGAAGCTGATGTTCGGTTATGAATTTCGATGAACTCTGCATTAGGAAGGGCAACCTGAGGCGTTGGGTCTGCCATAATTTCATTAATGATTACGTCGCCAAAAGAGGCAGCGGAAGGAATGAAATAAGAAAAACTGATTTGAGAAGCAGCAGGAAGCGCGTTAGAGGCAAGATCCAAAATACCACCTGCTGTGAGTAGATAATTCTGCCCATTGGTGAGAGAATTAACCGTGAGGTGCACCAAAGCATTATTAGTAGCATCGCGCTGAGCTGTAATAGGCGTACCAACACCATTATTGATTTGGTAGTTGGATGGTGTTTGAGAGGATAAAAGCTCAACAGACTCAGAGAAAAGCACATCTACCTGTGAAGCCGAAACAACTGAGGCAGACAGCATTGCCGGTGGCGTAATATCTATCAGCGGTGGCCCCATGTAAAGATTATCGAGATAAAAATTATTGATATTGGAAACCGTGTATTTACAGAGCCAGCCGGCAGCTAAACCCGAGGCGATAGAAGCATCGTTACCCGTAGCCTGAAGTTGATAGGCGTTTCCGCCGTTTAAATCCAAAAAAAGAGACCAAAGCCCTGAATTGTCGCAAGTGATTTTAATTCCAATTGTAAACGCCGCAGCAATTGCACCATCTGTTCCCCTGGCAATGGAAACAGTTGCAGCACCATTCTGTCTGAAAAGCTCCACTGCATCTAGACTGCCATTTTCACCGAACTGAAGAAAGTATCCGTTCAAAGCAGGATTTTCAAGAGAATCGTCATCAGCAATGAGGTAGAACCGGGAATAATTATTTACCGAGGGTGCGAAATTTTGTCTGATTGTAAACCTCCATTCTGTGTTCAGAAC
>JBIIMV010000140.1:0-4876 GCA_044337805.1 Bacteroidia bacterium | reverse complement strand
GGCATGCAGGGAGCAGTAGAAGGAGGCACTGCAACCTCTGCCCGGATGAAGGATATCATTGTTTGTGGCAAAACAGGAACTGCACAAAATCCGCATGGGAAAGACCACTCCGTCTTTGTGGGCTTCGCTCCCAGAGAGAATCCCAAAATTGCCATTGCGGTGCTTGTTGAAAACGGGGGTTGGGGTGCAACATGGGCCGTTCCAATTGCCAGCCTTATGATGGAAAAATTCCTTACCGATTCCATTAGCAGACCTGATATGGAAAAAAGAATGCTGGAGGGTGTGGTGGTTGCAACAGAGAACAAACCTGAGAAAAACGCGCCAAAAAAATGAGAAAAAGAGAAAGCGCCTTTCATCATTTAGACTGGTGGACCATAGGGATTTACCTTCTGCTTGTTTTCACCGGATGGCTAAACGTATACGCATCGGTGTACAATGAAGAGCACCAGGCCATCACCGACATTAGCCAAAAATATGGGAAGCAGATGATCTGGATTGGAACCTCCTTTATTCTGGCTATTGCCATCATACTCATTGACGGAAGTTTCTTCGCAGCCTTTGCCTACCCCGTTTATGGAATTGCACTGCTGTCTCTTGTTGCAGTTTTATTTCTCGGCAGAGAGGTATCAGGTAGTAAATCATGGTTTCGTGTAGGTGAGTTTGGTATTCAGCCTGCGGAATTTGCAAAGTTTGCCACCAATATGGCTTTAGCGAAATATCTGGGCGGATTAAATGTGAAGTTCGAAGACAACAGAACTAAGGTAATTTCAGCCATGTTCATTGGCATACCCATGCTGCTGATACTTCTTGAAAACGAAACCGGAATCACACTGGTGTTCAGCTCCTTTATTCTGATGTTTTATCGAGAAGGCTTATCCGGCAATTACCTGCTTTTGGGACTTATTGTTGCGGTCTTATTTCTACTCGCTCTGCTGGTTGATAAATTCATCCTGATTGCGATTCTCGGAAGCATTGCTGTTGTACTTTTTGTTTTGCTCAAAAAAACAAGGAAAAACATGGCACTTCTCGGCGGTCTGTTTTTACTGTCAGCGGGCGTTATTTACAGTGTTGATTACGCCTTCAATCATCTTGAACCGCACCAGAAGAAAAGGATTAACGTGTTTCTTGGGAAAGAGTCAGATTTGAAAAAAGCCGGATACAACGTTAATCAGTCATTAATTGCCATAGGCTCAGGCGGCCTTGCAGGCAAAGGGTTTCTCAATGGCACTCAAACAAAATATGATTTTGTTCCGGAGCAGAGCACCGACTTCATCTTTTGCACCGTTGGCGAGGAATGGGGATTCCTGGGGGCAAGCCTCGTAGTTGCCCTGTTCGTGATTCTGCTTTTACGCATTCTCTATATCGCGGAACGTCAGCGCTCCTCGTTCAGCAGAATATATGCCTATGGCGTAGCCTCGATATTATTTTTTCATATTGCAGTGAATATCGGGATGACCATCGGACTTGCACCTGTTATCGGTATTCCACTCCCCTTTTATAGTTACGGAGGATCCTCATTATGGTCGTTTACCATCCTTCTGTTTATTCTCATCAGGCTGGATTCCTACAGGCTTGAAATACTCAGATAGCCGGAAAATCCCTGCATATCTGCGCTGCAAGGATATCTGACATTTTAAAGTTAGACTCAAATGACCATCCTGCAATGTGGGGGGTTATCACCACCCGATCGGAAGCTAAGAGGTCTGAGAGCACCGGTGACATATTGGTATCAAGCAACTCAAACGAAACAGTTTCAGCATCCAATACATCTGCACCGAATCCGTTTAATTTGCCATTTTGAAGCATATTAAAAACGGAACGGGTATCGACGATCTTTCCTCTCGAAGTATTTATGAGGCAGATTGGCTTTTGGAATTTTTCAAGGAATTCAGTCTTCACCAAACCTCTGGTTTCGTTGGTAAGAGGCAGGTGCAAAGACAAGACATCGGCCTTCTCGAAAATAGTGTCCATGTCAGATTCGCGAACATTTGGGAAAGCGGCCGCATAGCCATGTGCAAGATATTTGTCGTAAGCCAAAACCTCACAATCAAAACCGCTTAATCTTTTCGCGAACCTGCTTCCGGTATTACCGAAACCAAGGATGGCAATCGTTTTTCCGTCGAGTTCCCAACCGCGGTTTTCCTCACGAAGCCAGGTTCCATTTTTGACCTCAAAAAATGATTTTGCGATACGTTTCGATATAGAGAGCAGAAGGCCCAGTGCATGATCGGCAACAGCATCACAATTACCCTGAGGGGAATGGTAGCAGGAGATGCCCATTGATTTACAATATACAGCATCGATATTCTCCATCCCGGCACCAAAACGAGCGATAAATCTGATTTTGTGAGGCCTTCTGGATAGAAAGCGCTCATCAATGGCAAAGCGACTACGGATAATCAAACCCGTATCAGCACTTGATGCATATTCCAGGATTTCATCATCGGTGAGCAGATGCCCATGAAGAACGTGATAGCCTCGAGAGGCGAGCAAATTGTCGAGATACCCTGGAAGTACGTCAACAAAAATGATATTCAAGTTTACTATTTCTTAGTGTACTTTTTTGCGCCGTTAACCCCGACAACCGGATTGAATCCATCCGTTTGATCTTCTAACAGCCAGAGATAATCTCCATCGAAAGCATAATCATAGCGGTATTCAGTATGTCTCTGACCACTCAAACGATAATTGATCCATATCTGCCCATTCCCTGAATTCACGCCAGACTTGGAATTCAATTCAGATCCAAGCTCTTCATTACAAATCGACATGTAACTCTGGTCAAACACAATTTCGCATCCGGCAGGGAGTGACTTGGCATTTTGTGCCGCCACCTCCACCCATCGGCCGTTCAGACGCTCCTCCCAACCCTCATCCTGTTTCTCACAGGCAAAGAGGAAAAGGGCAGAAAAAAAAAGCAAGGGCAAACAACGCGAAAGCATAGTTATACAAAAATACAAAATCCGGCTTAATGGCAAAATGTCTGTGACAGATCGGAAAAAGCGCTTAGTCGGCAACCATGCCTGCCCGGTTGCCTGATTTTTCAAGCATCCGGAATGCATCGGCTTGGAATTGGACGATATCAAGCGCTGTCATTCCATGCTGTCCTCTCGTCTCGGCCGCAATGTCTCCGGCGAGACCATGGATAAAAACACCCAACAAGGCTGCACTATCAGGTGAATAGCCCTGCGCCAGCAATCCTCCTATCAATCCGGCAAGCACATCACCTGAGCCTCCTTTTGCCATTCCGGCATTCCCACTTCCGTTAAAAAAAATTCTTCCATCGGGCAGGGCGACCATGGAATTGGGCCCTTTCAATACCACTACAAGGCTCCATTTTGCAGAGAAATTTCTCAGCAATTCCCAACGTTCAGGTCCCGGGGCTGACTTTCCGGCCAGTCTTTCGAACTCACCCGGGTGTGGCGTTAAGACACTCAAAGGAGGCAGAAATGCAAGCCAGGTTGGATGGTCGGCCAGAATGTTGAGTGCATCGGCATCCAGAAGCAAAGGACCGCGAAAATCAGCGATAATGAACTTTAGAAAGTCAGCACTTTGCTGAGACCTTCCCATACCCGGACCAATGGCAACAGCAGAATAGGATGAGGTCTTGGGGGTTCCGGACAAGCACCCCGGGTCATCTGAACAAGAAACAATTGCTTCAGGACAGGAAACATTAACGGAATGTTTCATGGAAGAAGGAATAAAGGCCGTTACCAGACCAACACCTGAACCAAGAGAAGCCCGGCAGGAAAGAATAGAAGCGCCTGTATACTTTTCACTTCCTGCAGCTAAGAAGAGATGACCAAAAGATCCTTTATGTCCCTCAGGATTTCTTTTTTGTATCAGACTAGCCGCAAATTGATGGTCAACAAAAAAATATCTGCCATTCCATTTTTCAGGGTGAAGCAACCCGATTGGAAGAATAAATATTTTACCCAGCAAGGCACGCCAATGAGGAACAAAAAATGAAAGACGGGGATACTGAAATGCAAGAGTGATATCAGCCTTCACAGCGACGTGATCCTTTTCGACTAAAAAATCCGGATTTCCGGGACAGCCCGAAGGTATATCCATGGAGACCACAGGTGCGCCTGAGTGGTTCATCCAGATTATCCATTCTCTGAAAACACCGTGAGGAGTCGACTTTAATCCAGTTCCGAAAACGGCATCAACAATCAGTACATCCCTGTTATTGAAAGGCAGCTTCAGGAAATCATCAAATGACAGAAAGCGAACATGTGGGTTTGCATGGAGTTTTTGTTTATTGAGGATAAAAAGCTCAGACTTATTTCCTTGAGATTCATCAAATACAACATAAACCTGTCTTCCTGTCTGAGCCACATGGCGGGCAATAACCAGACCATCGCCACCATTATTTCCATTGCCACAAAAAAGCAGCAAGGAACTTCGATGTGCGAGGGCGCCAAAAATTTGCGGCAGACAAGCGCGGGCAGCGTTCTCCATCAATTGTTCAGCGCTCATAAGCCCCGAATCAATGGTCAGCCGATCAGCATTTCTTATTTCTTCGGTATTGAGCACTCTCATGAGAAAGCAATTGATGTATTTGAAGTACCCTGGGAAGGACAGGTGTGAGGCCATCGTTCACAATTTGAAAATGGCATTGCGAGACTCTATCAACATCGCTCATTTGTCTTGACATGCGCAACAAAACATCTTCACGTGCAACCTGATCTCTTTTCGTTACACGATCCATTCTGGTTTCGACCGGAGCAGTGACCTGAATGATAACATCATGTTCATCAGCCAAACCGGCTTCCAGGAGGATGGCCGACTCCCTGATCAGGTAAGGCGTTCCCACAGCGATGGTATTCATCCATTTCAGGAAAGAATCCTTTACCCATGGATGAATGATTAG
>JBIIMV010000139.1:0-4879 GCA_044337805.1 Bacteroidia bacterium | reverse complement strand
AAGGAAAAGGTAGAAAAAGGCAAAAAGTATAAAGATGTAAAGCACAAGGGAAGGAAGGATGACGAGGGAATGGAAGACTGATTTCTTTTGCAAGAGCCACGCAAAACAGGACCTTCAATCTCACTTAAAACCTATATAGCCTGACAGTTTAATGGAGACGAGAAACTACCGGGAAATGGATGGAGGATTACAACCGCCAGCGACAAGATGAATCACTCAACAGCCACTCAACAGTAAAATACTGTTCCGCCTGTTGGCTATCGATATTGAAAACCTTAAAAGGTTTGCAACATATCAACAGCAAAATATCATCAAAATGAATGTGTAACTTTTAGTGCTGTCTGAATTAAGGGAGGGTTACCATCAGAAGACAGAACATCAGTCCAAACGACAAAACTGAAAAATGAAGGAAATTTATTTCACTGACAAAACCTTTGAACGAAATGAAAACCTCGCAAAAGGCGAATACGAAAAATGCATTTTCAGCCATTGCCAGTTGGGTGACAGCAATCTTTCTGATTTTAGATTCACGGATTGCATATTTTTCGCCTGCAATCTGAGTTTATCAAAACTGAATAAGACGGCGTTTCGGGACGTAAAGTTCAAAGACTGCAAAATGTTGGGGTTGCGGTTTGACACCTGTAACGATTTTGGACTTTCTTTTTCGTTTGACAGTTGCCAGCTAAATCATTCATCGTTTTTCAAGACAAAAATTAAAAAGACAGTTTTCAAAAATTCGCAATTACAAGAAACAGACTTTGCAGAAGCAGACCTGACAAGCGCTATGTTTGACAACTGTAATTTGGAACGGGCCAATTTCGACCATACCATACTTGAAAAATCCGACTTCCGGACTTCTTACAACTATTCTATTGACCCTGAAAGAAACCGGGTTAAGAAAGCAAAGTTTTCAATTTTAGGCATTGCAGGTCTACTGGACAAATACGATATTGACATTGACCATTCCAGTTAAACAAATATGAGACTGAAGTTGGCTGACTTTTTCGACAGTTTGTAAATTGAGTTTTTGATTGGAGTTTTACAATGAACTGAAACGGCATTGAGCTCTGCAATGATGCAACTCACCGGGGATAGATTCGTCAGACGAGAGGTCTTTATAAAATCAGATACAATATGTGTCTGCTTTTATCATTCTTAAGGTTGCATGCCTGAACAAAACCTGCTTTTTCAAATCCCCTCCTGCACCAGCCCCGGAAACCTCAGCACAAAGGTGGTACCTGCTCCGGGATCGGTGCGGAAACTGATCTGCCCTCCACAGGTATCCATGATGGCTTTTACCATCGCGAGGCCAAGGCCCATGCCACCTGATTTGGTGGTGAAGTTGGGGGTAAAGATGCGGGATTGCAGCTCGGCAGGAATGCCGATGCCGTTGTCGGTGATCAGCACGAGCACCCCGCCGCCTTCCCGCGCGAGTCTGATGCTGATGATGCCATCCTGCCCCTCAGGAATGGCCTGAATAGCATTCTGTATCAAATTGTTGAACACGCGCACCAACTGCTCATGATCGCCGGTGATCGGATACTCTCCACCCCCGTCTGTTTCGAGGCTGATGTGCAGGCTGTCCCGGCTGCGAAACAACTGTATGGTCTGGTTTAACAATGGCAGAAGTTTAACTGTCTCAAGGCGTGTCTGTGGCATCTGCGCAAAGTCGCGAAAGTCTCCGGCAATGCGCGCCAGTGTGTCGATTTGCTCGATGAGCATGTCTGCAAAACCGGGAAAACGATGTATGAACTCTTCTCTGTTATCGCGGTAAAAGCGCTGCAGCTGCTGGGCCTGCAGACGTATCGGCGTTAAAGGATTGCGGATCTCGTGTGCCACCTGCCGCGCCATCTCTCTCCATGCTCGCTCACGCTCACTCTCTGCAAGCATGGCTGCACTGCCCGCCAACTCTGCCGTCATGCGGTTGTACTCGGTGATGAGACGGCTGATCTCGTCGCCGCTGTCTTCCCAGTCAATAGGCTCGTTCTTGCGCCCCAGCTTGAAGAGTGATAGCTGTCGCGACAGCAGGTTCAGCGGTCCGGTGATGCGGTTTGCAATGGCAAGTGTGGCCAGCACCGATACCACAAGTATCAGCACGTAAATGTTCAACAGGGCAACCAGAACTGACGATATCTCTGCCTCTACCCTGTCTTGTCGACTGAAATAAGGAAGGTTGATATATCCCAGCAGCTTGCCTTTGTTGCTGAAAAAGGGCAGGTAGGAAGAGAGATATCCCAGACTGCCTATACTCTCGGTGGCAAGATATACCGAGGCCTTGCCTGTGCTGAGGGCCTCATACGCAGCAGGATTCATGCGGGCGCCAAGCAGGCCTTCTTCTACTACCTGCGGACGTGAAGATGAAAGAAGATGCCCGCGGTCATCGAAAATGTTTATCTCGCAAAACAATACATTGCTAAACTTGCTTAATGTATAATCAAGATAACTTCTGTCGGTAAAGGCCAGGGTGTTTTCGTCGCCAAACTTTCCCTGTAACTCGGTAAGCACACTCGCCGATTTTTCCTTTAGACTGCCTGCATTCTTGAGTTCGTATTGCCGGCGCATGAAATACACAGTGGCCATGCCAATCAGTAACAATCCGGCCAGCACGATGCCCACCGGTACTGAACGTATCCTCAACCTAAGGTCGAAGCGCCGCCTGCTGATGCTGGGAATGAGGCGCAGCGCGGGCCATAGCCATAGAAAGAAGGAATAAAGGGCAAAGAGTGAGGTGAGAAACGTAATCCACATCAAGGGGGTGCGGCAGGACATGCTTGCAACAAAGTATTCTGATGCGCCCGGTGCCGGATGAAATACCAGATGCAGAAATTCAGACTCTCTGACGCGGCTCAGCTCTGTCTGTGCCTGCGAAGCATAGGTGTTGATGAGCGGATAGTCGTAGCTGCCCTGATGGGAGAATAGCTTGCCCCCGCGGTACTCTGCCCAGCTAAGGTCTTTCCACTCTTCATAGGTCTGCACATCCTGATCGAGCAGCAGAGCCGGAAAGCCTGTTTCTGAGTTGAAGCTGCGGCTGCGGAACTCGGTGAATAGCGTGTATCTCGCTGCCTGCAACCTGTCGCGAAGGTTCACCTTTCCGGCCATCACGGTGGCGCCTTCTCCTGTTTCTGAAAAATAACGTAAGGGTGCATCGCTTTCGGCAGGACTTCTAAACAAGGTATCAAGCGCTCCGTAACGGTCAAACAGTGCATTGGAAGAGCGTGCCACAATGTTACAGGTGCTGTCGTACACAAATACCCTGATGTCGAATCTATCCCAATAGCCGGTGAGGTAGCGAGAGGAGATATGACGCAAGAGGGCATCGTTGCTCTCTGCCCTGCGGCTGAGATAATCTGCAAGCATGGTGTCGGAAGCCATGCGTTTGCTTACATCGCGGAAGAGGAACTCTGCCACCGGGTCGCGCGGGCGCGCCAGATTTTCTGCAAGCAGGGCAGTGCGCTCTTCCTGCTTGTTGGTGATGGAGCTGCCCAGGATAAAACCCGTGCATAGCGTAAATACAAAGAGCTGCAGCGCATCACGCACGGCCTTGCGCGCGTGCTGTGTCTGCTGAATAAGTCTGAAGGCAAGGCGAAAGAGGATAAAGAGTGCCGTGAGTGCGGAGTCGGATGTAAACAGGTAAAAAAATCCTGCCGCTGCGGCAAGCGGAAGCCCCCATGATATTACCTCAGAAAAAATGCGCGATGACCTGCCCTCGAGCTCCCATTCACTGAGGTTGCGTAAAATACGGAAGAAGATAAAGATGCAGAGGAATGCGGCAAAGCTCGTAGCATCGAGCATGAGCAGGTTATTGGTATCGAGCGGTATGCGCGAATCGTTTACGATGGAGCCACACAGAGAAAACAGGAAAATAACACCAAGGCTGAGGCCGAGATGCAGGATGAGGCTGAGAATCTTATTATGAATGCCCTGCTGCACACAGTAGCGGCGCAACAACCTGAGCCAGGAGTATAGGCACCAGGAAAAGAGGAGCAGATGTGCCAGCGATGGCATGATGTCGGCGTAGGCAAACAATCCGGGATCAAAGAATCCGGATAAGGTGAGCAATAGTGTCTCAGGCAGCATATAGGGCAACGCACATGCTAAGAGACAGAGCGCCGTTCCTGCCGCCGGACGATGAAAACCGGCTCTGCCGGGCCCCACAAGGGTGGAGATGAGCCAGATGAGCCATGCCAGAGAAAATCCTATCAGCAGCACCCACAGCACCGGCACCCCGGGCTGCACATTTTCTAAGTTTATATACAGTATAACATTCCTATCATCATCGTACATGGAGACGAAACCTGCTGAGGGACGAAGGCTGATTTGCACATGGCGAAAGGTGCTGCCAAAGCTCGTTGGCACTTCATTGCGTATATATTCGTTGCTGAAGGGATACTGATGCTTGATCAGTTGCAAACCGACATAGCGAATGTTTTGCCGTGTTAAGGTGCGCACAAGGTAATAGCCGTCGGCCAGTTGCTCGGCGGGATAATCGAAACAATGGTTCCTCAGCACCCGCTCGGCAGGCACATGATGGTCTGACCATGCGATGAGTGAGTCGTTGCGGTAAACGAAGTAAGCCTGCTGCTGATCATCGTAGAGACGCTGAAGCATACCGGGCTCCATGCCCTTGCTGAGCGCCTGCAGGTTGTTGTCGAGCGCTGCACGACGGTCCAGTATGGCCTTTCTGAAAGAGGCTGCCTCAGCCTGAGGCCTTGCCCGCTGAAGGTTCCACCATGTGCCGCCTATGCCGCAAAGCAGCATGAACAGTGCAGGAACGAAGGTGTACCTTCCCAAAAAGGTCGATATGCGGGAGGCTGTCAGCATTTCCTTAGGAAATCAATTCCCGCCTGCATGGCCTTGAGCGCGTCTTGCGGCAGCGGTC
>JBIIMV010000138.1:0-4930 GCA_044337805.1 Bacteroidia bacterium | reverse complement strand
GGAGTTCTTCGAAAAGGTTTATGGCGATCAGGTTAATGATGAAGCAGGCTTCCGCGAAAAGATCAGAGAAGAGCTTGGAAAAATGTTCCACCGTGAATCTCAACAGCGCTTTATCAATTCGGTACTCGAAAACATAGGCAATCAGGCCTCCATCTCTTTTCCGGAAGATTTCCTTAAACGCTGGCTCATGGTTGCCAACGAAAAACCACTTACAGTTGAACAACTGGAAGCAGAATTCGGATCCTTCCTCCAGAGACTAAAACGTCAGCTGGTTGTAAACAAACTGGTTAAACAGTATGGACTTGAAGTTTCTGAAGAAGAAGCAAAAAACCATGTGCGCACAGCCATCTCCGAACAATTTCTTAACCACAATGGTTACGAAATAGAAGTCGAAGAGTTGGAAAACACCATCAACAGGATTCTGGACAACCAAAAAGAGTACGAAAAAGTGATGGAATACCTTTATGACCAGAAACTTAGTAACTTGCTGTCCGAAAAGGTCAACAAACAAACCATAGAACTCAGCCTGCCGGAATTTTACTCCTAATCACACCATGGACAAAAACGAATTCAGAAAATATGCCATCGGGCATCAAAGAATCAGCAGCAATACCGTTGATTCCTACATCAGCAGCATCACCAACCTCACCCCTTACATCATTGAGGAACGACAGCTGAACGTTGCACAAATGGACGTTTTCTCGCGTCTTATGATGGATCGGATTATTTTCCTGGGCACAGGAATTGATGACCAGGTAGCTAACATCATTCAGGCTCAGTTGCTCTTTCTGGAGTCTGTGGATGCAAAAAAAGATATCCAGATCTACCTGAACTCACCGGGAGGAAGCGTTTACGCCGGTTTAGGCATCTACGATACCATGCAATACATCAACCCTGATGTAGCCACTATTTGTACCGGAATCGCAGCCTCTATGGCAGCGGTACTGCTCTGTGCAGGTGCAAAAGGTAAACGTACAGCACTGCCACATTCAAGGGTAATGATTCACCAGCCCCTCGGAGGTGCACAAGGTCAGGCATCCGATATCGAAATCACAGCAAGAGAAATCATGAAACTCAAAAAAGAGTTATATGATATTATTGCCAAGCACAGCGGAAAAGACTACGACACCGTATGGAAAGACAGTGACAGAGATTACTGGATGATTGCTGCTGAAGCTAAGGAATATGGCATGATTGACGAAGTTCTTGTTCGTCACAAATAAGCCTCATGAGCTCCGAAAAAGCCGGTATAAAATGCTCCTTCTGCGGGCGTGATAAAAAAGAAGTCTCTGTACTTATTGCGGGGATAAATGGTCATATCTGCAATTTCTGTATTGACCAGGCACATGGTATCGTCACTGAAGAAACCCGACAAAAAGTTTCTTCCGAAAATCGAAAACTAAGCCTACTTAAACCGGTTGAAATAAAACATCATCTGGATGAATATGTGATTGGTCAGGACCATGCCAAAAAGGTTCTGAGTGTTGCAGTTTACAACCACTTCAAACGAATTGCCCAAAAACCGGCATCCAATAAGGAAGAGGTTGAAATTGAAAAATCCAACATCATTCTTGTTGGTGAAACCGGCACAGGAAAGACGCTCCTGGCCCGAACCATAGCCAGATTGCTCAACGTTCCTTTCTGTATCGCCGATGCGACAGTTTTAACAGAAGCAGGATATGTTGGAGAAGATGTTGAGAGTATTCTGACCCGCCTTCTCCAGGCCGCAGACTACGATGTTAATGCTGCAGAACGTGGTATCGTCTTCATTGATGAAATAGATAAAATTGCCCGCAAAAGTGATAACCCCTCTATTACCAGAGATGTCTCCGGAGAAGGTGTTCAGCAGGCATTACTTAAGCTGCTTGAAGGGTCAGTGGTGAACGTTCCACCTCAGGGTGGACGAAAACACCCTGAACAAAAGATGGTTTCAATCAACACAAAAAATATACTCTTTATCTGCGGAGGAGCATTTGATGGAATCGACAAAAAAATCGCGAGGAGACTCGATACCCAGACCATCGGCTATTCAACTCCGGGAAGCAGAGAAGAAATCGACAAAGAAAATCTGTTGCGATATATCAGCCCACAAGACCTTAAATCTTTCGGACTCATCCCTGAACTTATAGGCCGTCTTCCGGTTCTTGCACATCTGAACCCACTCGATAAAGCCACGCTTAGACGCATCCTTACTGAACCTAAAAATTCGCTGATACGTCAGTACATCAAACTCTTCGACATCGACAACATCAAACTCAGCTTTGATAAATCGGCTCTTGATTTGATTGTAGAAAAAGCAATGGAATTCAAACTGGGTGCAAGAGGCCTTCGTTCTATATGTGAGGCCATTATGACCGATGCGATGTTCGAAACTCCCGGTTCTCAGGAGAAGGAAATCAAAATCAACAGCCGCTACGCATTGGAAAAACTGAAGAAGGCAAACTTCGCCGGACTCAAAGTAGCCTGATCTATCATGGAAAGAATTCTGAATTACATCGGTGGGGAATGGAAATCTCCCGCCTCGGGATTGTTTTTTCCCAATATCAATCCGGGAACAGGAACACCATATGGAGAAATCCCCGACAGCGACGAACGTGATGTAGAAGATGCCGTGAATGCAGCAGAAGCGGCCTTCCCTTCATGGGCCTCCACAGATAAAGAAGTTCGCAGCGCCATCATGCTTAAAATTTCAGCGCTTATCGATGCTCAGCTGCATGAACTCGCTCTTGCAGAAACTACAGACAACGGTAAGCCCATCAGCGTGTCTGAAATTGTAGACATCCCGCGCGCCTCACAAAACTTCTCCTTTTTCGCAAAAGCCATCACACAGTTTTATAGTGAATCGCATGCCATGGAAACAGGTTATCTGAATTACACCCTCCGCCAACCTATTGGCGTGGTGGGCTGTATTTCACCCTGGAACCTCCCACTCTATCTTTTCACCTGGAAAATCGCTCCCGCCATAGCCGCCGGAAATTGCGTGGTTGCAAAGCCTTCCGAGATAACACCCATGACGGCTTTTTTACTCAGTAAAATCTGTCACGAAGCAGGCCTTCCCAAAGGCGTACTCAATATCATACACGGATATGGCCCGAAAGCAGGAAATGCACTGATTCATCACCCGAAAATTAAAGCCGTTTCCTTCACGGGTGGCACCAAAACAGGAGAACATATTGCCGCTGCCGTGGCACCTAAATTCAAAAAACTTTCTCTGGAGCTGGGAGGGAAAAATCCGGTTCTCATTTTCGAAGATTGCGACTTTGATAATATGATCAAAGAGACCGTGAGAAGCTCCTTCAGCAATCAGGGTCAAATCTGTTTATGCGGCTCCAGAATTTTTGTTCAACGCAGCATCTGCGACAAATTCAAAGCGGCCTTTGTAGAAAAAGTCAGCCGAATGAAGCCGGGAGATCCACTCAGCCCTGACACCAAAATGGGAGCCCTGGTTTCCGAAGCCCACCTGGAAAAAGTGAAAAGCTATATCCGTCTGGCCCAACATGAAGGAGGGAAAATTCTCTGCGGAGGAAACAGCCCTGAGATGCCTTCTGCACTTAGTGGAGGTTACTATCTGAATCCAACGGTCATCGAAGGACTAAGTTCAACATGCCGAACAAACCAGGAAGAAATTTTCGGTCCGGTTGTAACCATCATGCCCTTCGACACCGAAGAAGAAGCTCTTCAGATGGCCAATGGTGTTGGGTACGGACTTGCCTCAGTTATTTGGACAGAAAATCTAAGCAGAGCTCACAGACTTGCCGCAAAACTTGAATCAGGAATTGTCTGGATTAACTGCTGGCTGGTCAGAGATCTGCGGACTCCTTTTGGAGGAATGAAAAATAGCGGTGTGGGCAGAGAAGGTGGATTTGAAGCCCTGCGCTTTTTTACAGAACCTAAAAATGTGTGTCTCAGAATTGAACACTGAACACAGGAAGGAAATCAAAGATTTTTCTATCTTTGCACCACAAATTCGTTGGGGATATAGCTCAGTTGGCTAGAGCGCTACAATGGCATTGTAGAGGTCGTGGGTTCGACTCCCATTGTCTCCACCTAACATAAACCACAACTGCACAAACATGCATGTTGTGGTTTTTTTGTGGCTTTTTAAATCAAGATATCCCCACCAAAAAGCCACGCAAATCGCCTCTCGCCTCTTCTTTTTATTAACTTGCCACATACATGCAAATTGCCCTACTCGTTATTGGTTATCTGCTTGCCGCCTTTGCCGGACTTTCCCTGGGCCTGGTTGGCAGCGGAGGCTCCATTCTCACCATCCCCATCCTGCATTACTTTCTGGGCCTGTCGTCGAATGCAGCCACAACACACTCGCTCTTCATCGTGGGCATTTGCGCCCTGTTTTCACTGTTGATCAGCAAAAAAAAACCTCTTCTCAAATCCATGCTCTTAAGTGCGGTGTTGCCCTCAGTCACAGGTGTCCTGCTCGCACGCCGCCTGGTCTTCCCCGCCATTCCCAGCCAAATTAATTTCGGCTTTTTTTCCCTGACAAAAGATGAGTGCTTCATGATCATGTTTGCAGGCCTCATGCTTTTAGCTTCTATAAAGATGATAAGGCATCAGGCTCCCCCAGGCAGGATGACTGAAAGTCAGACATCCCGCTACGCATTTGCGCTAACTATGCTCGGAACAGGATTTCTAACCGGAATGCTGGGAGCAGGTGGAGGCTTTTTAATTATTCCCGCACTGGTGTTGCTGCTCAAACAGGAAATGGAAGAAGCCGTGCTTACCTCGCTGGCCATCATTTCACTTAATACACTGCTGGGCTTCAGTTCTGATATGCTCTCGGGCATAACCGTAAACTGGTCTTTGCTGCTGGTATTCACCTCACTCAGCATCACAGGAGCTACAATAGGTATCAAACTCAGAAAATCAACCAAACCCGAAAAACTCAAAACCGGCTTCGGCTGGTTCATCC
>JBIIMV010000137.1:0-4940 GCA_044337805.1 Bacteroidia bacterium | reverse complement strand
CGTTAGGGCATAGGAAAACTCCCGGTTGATTTCTGAAAAATAGTCAGGAAGCTGAACAATGGCATTGCCGTAAGCATCGCAGACAACATTGCCACGGTATACATTTAAAACCTCATTACTCTCAATAGCCGCATGACGAAGGGTTTTGTTTTCAGGGTCTGCCGGATGGTCGATTACAAAAGTTTTAACGCCAACTGCCTCCAGGTTACCCAGAGAAATGATATTGGTAAGTGAAGCTACGCCATAGCCATTGGGGTCCTGGGAAGTACCCAGCACTCCCACGAATCCCCCATTGCCTATTACTCCCGATGCATCATCATTGAGACTTCCCAAGGCATCTGCATTAAAACCAAAAACTCCGGCACCATTTCGGTATTCCGTTTGACCCAGAGCACCATAAAAACCAAGACTGGTGAGTCCTGCATTCACAATGTTGTTATTTGGATCTGCGCCAAGGCCGGGGTTGTTATGGATACCAAACAAGCCTGAACCTCCGCTCAGGAAACTCTGTCCGCTCACGCCCTGAAAGCCTTGTCCGTCAACTCCTGAACCTCCCGTTGTCCTGAGGTTACTTCCAAAGACTGCGGCAAACCCCGTTGCCGTAGCAGGCAATTGAGCTGCAACACCATACCCGGCCCCGCTGTTGGCTCCGATAATGGCAGAGGTATTTGCATCCGATGAATTTGTTTCTGCCTGTATCGTAGAAAAGGTGTTTGAAGGCGAGGTTGATTCTGCCCTGATCGCCACTCCTGCGGCGCTATGTGTAGCATAAACAGCAGAGGAAGATGGCACGGCAGTAACGACACGTAAAGCATTGTTGGTAGCACCCGAAGCATTGATTTCTACGGCACCATTGTTGGCGGCAATGATTCTTCCTGCACCGGAACCACTTCCATTGTAGGCATCATTGAGGGTTCCTCCTGAGCCACCTCCTGTTCCATCCTGCGCAAGGA
This sequence comes from Bacteroidia bacterium, assembly GCA_044337805.1. Lineage (GTDB taxonomy): Bacteria > Bacteroidota > Bacteroidia > UBA4408 > UBA4408 > JBEGML01. Next base: position 3,987 of record JBIIMV010000137.1, on the reverse strand, counting down.
TTTCCCATGAGTTGCCATCCCAAATGAAAGATGAACCAAGAGATGAATTGTAGTAAGCCTGATTGAGCGTTGGACTGGCCGGAGCAGATGCAAAGGTGCCGAGCCAGGTGATGCCGATGCCCGATGCACCGGCAGGTCCGGCAGGACCCTGTATTCCCTGAGGACCGGCAGGACCTTGTGCACCGGTGGCACCATTGCTGCCTGAAGGCCCGGCAGGACCCTGAAGTCCTTGAGCCCCCTGAGCGCCATTTGCACCGGCAGGACCGGTAATTGCATTCATAAAATCTGTCTGCGTGCCGGTATTACCAAGAGCCAACCAGATATCATATGCACTTTGTCCGTCAGCACCCGCCGGACCACTGATATTTCCAACATCATTCCATTGAGAGCCATCCCATATCCATAAATGCCCTGTGTTCTGTACAATATAACCATCACCGGTATTTCCGGAATAAGGCACGGGAAGACTTGCCGCATCGGGCTGACTGCCCACGATGGTTAGACCTTGTCCCTGAGGCCCCGCAGGCCCCTGAGGACCGGCAACACCATCAACACCATCAGCACCATTGGCACCGGCTACACCTGCAGGACCCTGAGGGCCGGCGGGGCCCTGCGCGCCTGCTGCACCGGCCGGGCCGGTCAAAGAAGCAATAAAATCAGCTTGTGTGCCGGTATTGCCTAAAGCCAGCCATAGCTGATAAGCACTCAGGCCATCCTCTCCCTTTGGTCCCTGACCACCACCCGAACCACTCGCTTTTGCATAAAGAGCATAAGGAACAGACATCATTTGCTGGGTTCCCATGACCACATAAGATTCACCACCATCCAGATCAATCTCCACCTTTAAAAAATGAGCGCCGGATCCCCAGTTAACAGATGCAAAGGAACCTGATGTGCCACCCGTTCTCTGACCCGAGCCGATAACAAGACTGAACAGACCATGCGCATCGGTATTGGTTTTATGCGTCTCCACATATTCAGCATCGGCAGTGGGACTACCGGGAATGATGGAAAAGCGAACCGAGATTTGTCTGTCAGGAATGGCAGCACCCGAAGCATCAACCCCCACAATCTCACGACCATCGGGATCAAGAGCAACAGCCTGATAGCTGATACCCTCAGGAGGTGCCTGCGCAAATACATGTGCACCCAAAAGACACAAAAAGGCAAGAGAGGAAATAAACTTTTTCATAGAGAACATCATTTGCAATTAAAGAGGCACCGCTAAACCAAAAATAGCGGCATGAAAACGGTTACGCGACACCTGAGAAGTTTGAGCCTTGTTGCTTTCAATCTGTCGGATACCTAACCCATAGCGATACTCGATCGTGAGAAACACATTCTCAAAAACCTTCATTTTGCCATTGGCCATGAAGTTGACCCCAAAATCAAGGTTACGCAGCGACCCGGAAGCCTTCACATCAAAATAATCGTTTCCTATGTATTGCTCGCCGGACATCAGAAAGCCGATACCGGGTGCAACACCCTGATAAACTTTAATTTTCTCAAAGTCGAGCACCTTAATCATGTAGGCAAAGTTTACGTCCAGATAGTTCAGCTTCCAGAAAAGTCTGCGGTTGTTCCAGACAGAACGCGCCCCGCCTTCGCGGTAAGAAACCTCGGGCCTCAGAACATGCAACTTGCCAAGATTAAAGTCATAACTCAATCCAAGAAAATTGTTGGTGATATAATCCAGTGTTTCATCCTTGTTTTTATCTGAATCACGAAAGAGAAACGTAGAAAATGTCTTTCCTGATTTAACCTGAAAGTGATTTTGTGCCATGCTGAATGAGCCAAACATGACAAGCATGACGAAGAGAAGAGCATTTTTCATTTTGCAATGATGAAGCGTGAATGGATGTTTTTCCCTGAGGGCAACACAGCTTTTAAAATGTATAGTCCGGGAGCAAGCGAAAGGGTTACAGGCAGTGCGCCGTTGGCAGGACATTCAAGGCCGGAAACCTGTTGTCCGATAGAGTTAAATATGAGCACCTTCAAAAATCCGGAGTACGAGAAGTCAGCAGATAGCGTAAACGTACCGTCGTTCGGATTAGGAAAGATCAGCCATTCACCTTGATTCACTGAGAGAGAAGCCCCATCGGCATATCCCTGCAGAAATCCTTGCCTGAGAGAGAGACCATCGGCGCCAAACACAGCGAAATTAGAAGACTGACCAAGGGTCTGCTGCAGTCCCACACCTGCAGTCTGCAAGGAACCGCCCAGGCTGTGAATACTCTGCCTTGACAGGCTTTGAGCCAACAAACTTACAGGAGCAAGGAACAGAAAAACAAGCAGAAAACGCATGACTCAAGACGGCATATCAAAAGCAAATATAACCAGAAAAACATGCCTGCAAAATAGGTACACCCACCCAAGTATTTGGTGCAGAAAAACGACTGAGGCATGCATGCATCGTCTCAAAAAAACAGGCCATTACAGCCGAAGATCCCCATTAGAGCAAAAAATAACAAGCGCCATCAAGATTGCCGAAGCCCAAAAACGAGCCTAAATCATGGAGCCCAAAAATGCGACGAAGCATAATAATAATTAGACTAAACGAGATAAAAAAAGCATGAACCGGATAACAGTAAGACCGCGGCGGCAAAAAACCAAAACAAAGGCCAAAAAGACTATTTTTGGAAATCGAATAATGTTCATAAAAATCCGGTATTGATTCCACAAATACACTTAACCCCAAGAAAAAAACAACCATGTACGGACTGGTAAATAAAGCCATACAAGACCTTGTATGCGAGAAATTCGGCGAAGACAAATGGAAAGAAATAAAGCAGCGTTCCGGCTTCGAAGATGATTTTTTCATTGGTCTGCAATCATACCCGGATGCCCTCACCTATACCCTTGTAAAAAATGCCTCAGCGGTATTAGGCGCCGATGCCTCTGTTGTGATGGAAACATTCGGAGAATACTGGATTTTGTACACTGCCAATGAAGGTTATGGAGACATGATGGACCTCGCAGGCAGCAGCCTGCCTGAATTCCTGAACAATCTTGACATGCTGCATAACCGCATTAACAATATCATGCCCAACCTGGTTGCGCCTCAGTTCAGTACCCGCAACGAAACAGCGAATTCCATAGAACTTGAATACCGTTCACACCGTGAAGGACTCACCCCGATGGTGGTAGGGCTGCTCAGGGGCCTTTGCAAACGATTCAACAAAGAGTCGTACGAAATAACCCACATCGAAAAAAAGAGTGAGAATAACTCCTGTGAAGTGTTCAGGGTTCAATGGCAATAGGCAAACATGAAAGCGCCGGCAAAACCTGACAACGAAGAAGAAAGGCTAAAGGCTTTGCAGAGCTATGGTATTCTCGATACTATTAGCGAGCAGGAATATGACGACCTTACCACACTTGCATCTGAAATTTGTCAGGCTCCCATCTGTATTATCAGTCTTATTGACGAAAACAGACAATGGTTAAAATCCAAGGTGGGTCTATCGGTGAGCGAAACCTCAAGAAGTATTTCATTTTGTGGTCATGCTATTCTGAACCCGTCAGAAATGATGATTGTTCCGGATGCACGGCTTGATGAGCGCTTTTCAGACAACCCGCTGGTTACCGGAGATCTGAAGGTGGTGTTCTATGCAGGGGTTCCACTTGTTGATGAAAATGGATATGCCCTGGGAACCCTTTGCGCCATCGACAACAAACCCAGAGTATTAAATGACAGGCAGATAAAAGCGATGAAAGTTCTCTCTGACAGTGTGGTTTCCCTGCTCAGTGTAAAACGAAAAAACATGTTACTTAAGGAGTCTACCAACCACTTGTTGGATTGTATCAACTTCTCCTCGCCTTATTACCTTTTCCTGAGCAAAGAAAACCATATCATTGATTTTGGCCGGAACTTCACCGTATCAACTCCTCAAATAGAAAAAGGAATTTCTTTCGATGACTTATTCAACTGGAACAGCTCCTTTAATCTCAGGAAAATTCTTGATAATGCCGATGGACTGAACTCCCCCA
>JBIIMV010000134.1:0-4970 GCA_044337805.1 Bacteroidia bacterium | reverse complement strand
TCTCGTAATTATTTACGGTGCTGCGTGAGATCCCTAGTTCCTGGGCAATCTCTTCCTGTGAGAGTTTTTGTCGCTTTCTTAGATGCTGGATGTTTTGTGCAAAGTATGTCATGACAGAAAAAAGGTCATGCTTATTGACCTTATTTCTGTCAAAATTATATTATTTTTTCTGATTTTCAGTTTCTAGGAACTAATTCCGCCAAGTGCCTTCTCCAGCATCATGATAAGACTCCGCTGGGTTGCGGCCAATTCTTTTGCGGAATTCAGTTCTGTCTTCAATGCCTCAATCTCTGCTTTTAGCCTTTTTATCTCTTCATTCATTAACCAAAATCTGTAATCGGGCTCGTGCCTGCCGTTTACCAACTCTTCCATCTTCAGCCCAAGTGCCCCCAGAATACTGACGAGTGTAATATTATTTACCATGCCTGTTTGCTCTATCTGTGAGATAAGCGGACGGGTCTTGTGAATACTTTCAGCCAGCTGCTTTTGAGTGAGTCCTCTTTGTTCTCTGGCGTGTTTGATTTTTAACCCTATGTGTGACATAATTTGTCTTTAATACTACAAAAATATATTTCTAAGGAATTTTTACAAGCCGGCAGATTTTTTTTTGAAATCTCCTTTTTCAAAGATTAAAAAACAATCTTTGTATTTGATTAAAAAACAATCAATTCATGAGTGAGCAGCAGTATCACCGAAGTATTGTACATCTGGACATGGATACATTTTTCGTGTCAGTTTCACGTCTAGAAAATTCAGCTTTGTTGGGTAAGCCGGTCTTGGTTGGTGGTGCAGGCGATAGGGGTGTGGTTGCTGCCTGTAGTTATGAAGCCAGGGCTTATGGAGTGCATTCCGCTATGCCCATGAAACTTGCAAGAAGGCTATGCCCCGACGCGGTTGTCGTACGGGGTGATTTTGATCGCTATAGCTACTATTCTAATATGGTTACTGATATTATAAAGGAGTCGGTGCCCCTATATGAAAAGGCTTCTATTGATGAGTTTTATATTGATTTGAGCGGGATGGATCGTTTTTTCGGCTGCTATACTTATGCAAGCACATTGCGGCAGCGCATTATGGCTGAGTCTGGTTTGCCTGTGTCTTTGGGATTCTCTGTTAATAAGACTGTTTCCAAAGTGGCAACAGGAGAGGCTAAACCAAATGGGGAACGCAAGGTTGAGACAGGTCGTGAAAAGATATTTCTTGCTCCGCTAAATGTTGCGCGTATACCTATGGTTGGCGAAAAAACAGCTCGAATTCTTCATGAGATGGGGGTTTTTAAGGTTGAAACCCTGCAACAATTGCAGCCCCAGCTTTTGGTAAATGTTCTGGGGGAAAACGGCATGTCTTTGTGGAAGCGTGCAAATGGTATAGATCATGCACCTGTCGAGCCTTACTGGGAAAGAAAGTCAATAGGTTCTGAAGAAACCTTTGATCAAGATTCGATTGATACGGGAATGATGATGAGCACCTTGCTGAGAATGACAGAGCATCTGGCCTTTAAACTCCGTACCGAGAACAAGCTTACCGGCTGTGTAACAATCAAAATCAGATACGCCAATTTTGATACTCATACTCTTCAGAGTCGTATTCCTTATTGCTGCGCCGATCATGTGCTTATCGCCATAGTGAAGGAACTTTTCTCTAAACTTTATCAGAGACGAATGCTGGTAAGGCTCATCGGTGTAAAGCTCTCGCATCTTGTTTATGGTGGCCACCAGATAAACTTGTTCGATGATCTTACTGAAATGCTGAATCTTTATCAGGCTATCGATAAAATGAAGCAGAAATTCGGAGAAGATAAAATTCATCGTGCTGCCTATGAGGTTAATACGGCAAGGTTTGCGGGGGGCTTTGATCACCGTGATAACCCATCGGCTCCATCTTCAGGGAAGCCAGAGGCTTCCTGAAGATGATGCGCTGCTGCTTCCGGTTACTGACGGAAGGGTATTGGGAAGCGAAAGAAATCTGAATAATCCCAAAAAGGCAAAAATTAAGGCTTCTTTGAAATCAATGGTAAGACGCTCCGGAACAATAATTTCAGTCTTTCCGGAATAATAACGGATACGATTTATCAAATGCTGATGATGGGCGCCTCCGCCGGTGGTCAATACTTTTGTTAGGCGATTTTGACCGATAGCACTTCCTGTCTGAAAAGCAATGTGCTCGCACAGGGTTGCCAACATATCGGGCGCTTGCAGATGGGCAAACCGGCTCAGCACTGGCATAAACTCACGCTCAAGCCATTCACGTCCCAGCGATTTCGGTCCACGCTGCCCGTAGTACTCATGTTGATTAAGTGCTTTTAAAAAATCAGCATTTACACTTCCCGCACTTGCAATTTTTCCACCCTTATCGAACTGCTTCCCCAGCTTAGATGCGACCAGATTGAGGGGTAAATTACAAGGAGAAATATCGAAGGCTTTCGCCTGATTATTTTTAATGAAACTGATATTTGAGATGCCGCCTAAATTTAAACAGCCGTCATAAGAATTGAAAAGTTCTATATCTCCAAGCGGAACTAAAGGGGCACCCTGACCGCCCAGAATAATATCTTGTGTTCTGAAATCGGAAACACAGGGAATGCCGGTGAGGCTTGCAATGGCTCCGCCATGTCCGAGCTGAAAGCAGGCCAGACTATCGGGATTATGGAAAATGGTATGCCCATGGCTGGCAATCAGGAATGGCTTTTCCGGGACTTCTTTCAAAAATTGCTTTACCGCCCGGGCTATGATTTTTCCGTATTGCAAATGCGCAGAGACAAATTCTGCGGCACCAAGTGAATGAACCGTTCGCAGGAATTCCTTTGTAGGGGCCGAATATTTCAGGGTGCGGGCCTTAAGAATATGGTACTGCCACTTCTGTCTTTTTTTTTCGAACCTACATAAAGCTAAATCCAGACCGTCTGTGGATGTACCTGACATGATTCCCAAAACCAGGAAATAAGGTTTTTTTCTAAAAGCGTCCATTTGTTGCCCGAAACTGCGAAATTTGCCGCACATAATTTATGTCGATATGTACTTTGATTTGTCTGAGGAGCACCTCATGATTCAGAAAGCCGCAAGAGATTTCGCACAGGATGTTCTGAAACCGGGCGTAATAGAGCGTGATGAAACCCAAAAGTTTCCCGCTGAAGAAATAAAACAAATGGGACAGCTGGGATTTCTCGGTATGATGGTGAGTCCTGAATATGGTGGAGGTGGCATGGATACTATTTCCTATGTGCTTGCAATGGAAGAAATATCTAAGGTCGATGCTTCAGCCTCAGTGGTAATGTCGGTAAATAATAGTCTTGTATGCTGGGGCATAGAGACTTTCGGCACAGAAGAGCAAAAGAGAAAATATCTGGTGCCACTTGCAAAAGGTGAAATAATCGGCGCTTTTTGCCTGTCTGAGCCTGAAGCGGGTTCAGATGCAACATCTCAGAAAACCACCGCAATAGATATGGGTGACCACTATCTTTTAAATGGTACTAAAAACTGGATTACAAATGGTAGCTCGGCTTCTGTTTACCTTGTGATGGCACAAACAGATGTTGCAAAAGGACATAAAGGAATTAATTGTCTGATTGTTGAGAAAGGAATGCCGGGTTTTCAAATCGGAGCAAAAGAAAATAAAATGGGCATTCGCGGATCTGATACCCACTCACTTTTGTTTACTGATGTAAAAGTTCCTAAAGAGAATCGTATCGGTGAGGATGGCTTCGGATTTAAGTTTGCCATGAAAACACTTTCAGGCGGACGTATTGGAATTGCCGCACAGGCTCTTGGTATAGCCAGTGGCGCCTATGAGCTTGCAGTGGCCTATTCGAAAGAAAGAAAGGCTTTCGGAAAGGAAATCAGTAAGCATCAGGCTATTCAGTTCAAACTCGCAGACATGGCAACCGAGATTGAAGCTGCTCGATTGATGTGCCTCAAAGCGGCCTGGATGAAGGACCATCATCTTGATTATGGAACGCTTTCGGCAATGGCCAAGTTATACGCCTCCCGCGTTGCCATGTGGGTGAGTACAGAAGCTGTTCAGGTGCACGGCGGATATGGATTCGTGAAGGAGTATCATGTTGAAAGATTGATGCGTGATGCCAAGATTACCCAAATTTACGAGGGCACTTCGGAAGTTCAGAAAATTGTAATTTCCAGAGCTTTGTTATCCTAGGAAATGGCGGGAAGGAATTCCTCCATTTTCATGCCTCTGGAACCTTTTAATAAAACCGTCAGATTTTCTCTGTCGGTTTTTTTAATTTCAGATAATAAGGCTTCACGTTCAGTAAACGACAGGATATTCTTATACCGTTCAGCATCTGCTTGGTAGGCTTTTGAAAATTCCTGCCCTAAAACGAATGCGCGGATTCCCTGTATTTTCGAAATCTCCCTGAGTATGGCGCTGTGCTCAAAGAAACTCTCATTGCCAAGCTCAAACATATCTCCAAGAATCAATAGTTTTTCACCCTTGGATGGGATATCATTTATCAGTTTGATTGCGGCACTGACGCTGCCAGGATTCGCATTGTAGGTATCGAGCAGAATTCTCGCGCTCCCGGCCTGAACCCATTGTGATCTTTGATTGCTGGGCTCATAAGCTTCTATGCCTGCCTTGATTTGTTCCGCAGTTAGTCCGAGATAACACCCAACGGCGGCAGCACACAATAAATTTGAAAGATGAAAGTCTCCCGACAAATTTGAATGAATAATATGACTAAATGTTTTTTCATGGTTGTGTCTCCAGCTAAAGGAAAAAGATACAAAGGGGAAGACCGATTCTTTTTTCCCGCGCAATTGAACATCCTGACCTGTGCCATAGAGTATTCGATTATTCTTTGCTGATTTTTGCATGAGTAATTCGTCATCAGCGTTTACAAAACTTAGCCTTTCCCCTATTTGTAGAAAATCATACATCTCTGATTTTGCCTTTATTACCCCTTCAATACCTCCGAAGCCTTCCAGATGGGCTTTGCCGATATTGGTAATCACCCC
>JBIIMV010000133.1:0-4979 GCA_044337805.1 Bacteroidia bacterium | reverse complement strand
AGAAATTTCATACAATAACCTCCTCGACATAGACTCAGCCATTTCAATTATTACAGAATTTAACGCAAGTCAGCCGGTCTTCATCATCATCAAGCACAACAATGCCTGTGGCGCAGCCATCTCAGAGACACCATTGACATCGTGGAAAAGAGCGCTTGAGTGCGACCCCTTATCGGCCTTTGGGGGGGTTATTATCACGCAGGTCAATATCGATCTTACACTAGCCATAGAGATTGATAAGATATTTTTCGAAATACTGATTGCTCCATCATTTAGCGAGGATGCACTCGAATTATTAAAAAAGAAGAGCAACCGCATCCTGCTTCGAGCCGGAAAACAGCCCGCGGCAGGATTACAGATAAGGTCGTGCCTCGGGGGATACCTTGTGCAAGAACCCGACCTGGCAACAGAGAGCAGAGTGAGCTTCAAAACTGTAAGCAACCTACAACCGAACACATCGGCCCTCGATGATTTGGAGTTTGCCATAAAAATCTGCAAGCACAGTAAGTCGAACACCATTATTCTTGCAAAAGACGGACAGATGGTAGGCTCCGGAGCAGGTCTAACCTCCCGGGTTGATGCCTTGAGGCTGGCCCTTGAAAGAGCGCGCGCCTTCGGTCTTTCCACTGAAGGAGCCAGCATGGCCTCAGATGCGTTCTTCCCGTTTCCGGATTGTGTGGAGATTGCTGCAGCTGCCGGCATCAAATACATTGCACAACCGGGTGGCTCCATAAAAGACAAAGACAGCATAGAAGCTGCAGATCGTTTAGGAATGAGTATGGTTTTCACAGGCGTCAGGCATTTTAAACATTAAGCCACGATCAGGCGGTTGAAAAAACCTCAAAAAAAAATCCACATAATTGAAAAAGGCAAGGAAAGCAGCCACAAAAGCCATTAACTTCGCATGTTAAATCATTTAGCAGCAACCATCAGAAATGGGTTTTTTTGACTTCCTTACGCAGGAGATTGCCATTGACCTTGGCACGGCCAACACACTGATTATTCACAATGACAAGTTGGTTGTTGATGAACCATCCATTGTGGCCATGGACAGAACCACCGGAAAGGTCATTGCGGTAGGAAAGCAGGCCATGCAGATGCATGGAAAGACGCATGAGAATATCAAAACCATCCGACCCCTGAAAGATGGGGTTATTGCCGACTTTGAGGCAGCAGAACACATGATTAAGGGGATGATAAAAATGATTAACCCGGGGAGGAGACTCTTTCAACCCAGCCTGCGTATGGTCATTTGTATTCCCTCAGGCATCACGGAAGTTGAGAAACGAGCTGTGCGTGACTCAGCTGAACACGCGGGGGGGAAAGAGGTTTATCTTATTCATGAGCCAATGGCAGCAGCCATTGGAATTGGAATAGATGTGGAAGAGCCCATGGGCAATATGATTATCGATATCGGCGGAGGCACCAGTGAAATTGCGGTGATCGCCCTTGGTGGGATCGTGTGCGACAAATCCATCAGGATTGCCGGCGATGATTTCACCGCAAACATCGAAGAATACATGCGTCGGCAACACAACATACTCATTGGCGAGCGATCTGCAGAAAGAGTAAAAATCGAGGTTGGAGCTGCAATGGTTGACATTGACAATCCTCCGCCTGATTTTGCCGTACACGGACGTGACCTTATGACCGGAATACCCAAGGAGATTACCGTTTCCTATGTTGAAATTGCCCACGCCCTTGATAAGTCGATCAGTAAAATCGAGGAAGCCATCCTGAGCGCGCTAGAGATGACGCCACCTGAACTTGCAGCAGATATTTACCGAACAGGCATTTACCTGGCCGGTGGCGGTTCCATGTTGAGAGGCCTCGACAAGAGAATTTCCAAAAAGACGAAGCTGCCTGTGCACATCGCTGAAGATCCATTGAGGGCTGTTGCCCGCGGCACAGGAATTGCGCTCAAGAACATAGGAAAATTCCAGTTCCTTATCAAGTAAGGCCATGCGCCACAAGCCGGTATGCGTAACCTGTTACTTTTTTTGTGGCGGCATCTCAACCTGATTCTATTCATCATCATTGAGATTTTTTGCATAGTACTCATTGTCAACAACAATTCTTATCAGCGTTCAAGTGCCATCAGTTCTGCCAACAAAATTGCAGGAACGGTATATTCAGCAGTAAACACTTTAGAAGGTTATTTTAACCTGAGGCAAACAAATATGCTGCTAGCAGAAGAAAACGCGCGACTGCACAGCATATCTCCATCTGCATATGCAAAGTACATAAACCGAAGGGTTATCATACATGATACCGTTTACAAGCAGCAGTATGAATATGTCTTTGCGAATGTGGTAAATAATTCAGTGAATAGAAGGAATAACTATTTAACCCTCGATAAAGGTAGTCTGCATGGAATAAAGCCAGAGATGGCTGTCATTACCGCATCCGGTATTGTAGGAATCACAAAAGATGTATCTCCACATTTCAGTTCTGTTCTATCGGTTCTAAACAAAGATGCACGTATTAGCGCAAAGATTCGAAAGAATAGCTTTTTCGGTTCTTTATTCTGGGAGGGGATCGATTACAAATACGGCACTCTCACCGACATTCCCACCCATGCTGGAATAAAAATAGGCGACACGATTGTCACCAACGCGTATTCAGCCATCTTTCCTGACAACATCATGATTGGGCAGATTGAATCTTTCAGTGTGAAGCCGGGCGATAATTTCTATTCGATAAAAGTCAGGTTCAGCACCGATTTCAAAAACCTTTCACAGGTTTATGTGATCAGAAATCTTTTTAAAGGCGAACAGAGAAATCTGGAACAGCGATCCCAAAATGATAATTGAGATTATTAAAAATATCTTCCGCCTGCTCCTCTTTGTCTTATTGCAGGTTCTCGTATTCAACAACATCAGATTTTGGGGCTATGTTAACCCATATGTTTACGTTATTCCCATACTGATGCTGCCTTTTCAGACCCCGCTACCTGCGGCCATGATGTTCGGCTTTGCCTCAGGCATACTTATTGACATATTCCAGAACAGTGCGGGGATGCATGCAGGCGCAGCTGTTCTGATGGCCTATACGCGAACATTCGTTCTCAAAATTTTTTCTCCGCGTGAGGGTTATGAACTCACCACAGGCCCTACCCTATACAACCTTGGATTCTCCTGGTATATCTCTTATTCAGGTATTCTGATTTTTATTCATCATCTATTTTATTTCTCGGCCGAATCATTTTCATTCAACGAAATGGGACAGACCTTTATCAGACTGGTAGCTAGTTCTGTATTTTCAATATTTCTTGCATTGGTGTTTCAGATGTTTATTTTCAGAAATAAAGAGAGTAAACTGTCATGAATATATTGTCTGGCAGACGTTGGGTTATTGGCGGGATATTTGTCGCCGTTTCACTGATATTTATTTTGCGCCTTTTTTACGTTCAGGTTCTTAATGATGAGTATAAGATGTCGGCTCAGAACAATGTTCTTAGATATGTCACCATTTTTCCGGCTCGCGGCAATATTTACGACCGCGATTCCGTGCTGATGGTATACAACGAACCGGCATACGACCTCATGGTTATTCCCAGACAAGTGAAGGACCTCGACACGATGAACTTCTGCAATACCATAGGAATAACAAAAGAGCAGTTTATCAAAAAAATTAAAGCAGCCCGCTCCTACTCACCGTATAAAGAGAGCATATTTGAGAAACAACTTTCAATACAAACCTATGCCGCATTACAGGAAAAGCTTTACAAATTCAAGGGTTTTTATGTGCAGGCGCGAACCCTCAGAAAGTACCCCAGTTTAATTGCCGCGCATACAATGGGTTATGTGGGTGAAGCGGATGAAAAAATCATCAGTAAAAATCCATACTATAAACAAGGAGATTATATAGGAATCACAGGAATTGAAGCATCCTATGAAAAGGAACTGCGTGGCCGAAAAGGCTTATCGATTCAAATGGTTGACGTTTTCAACCGTCTTAAAGGAAGATTTAAAGACGGCACCTACGACACCCTTGCCATTTCAGGCAACGACCTGCGATGCACCCTGAGTGCAGAGCTACAAGAATATGGAGAACGTTTGCTTCAGAATAAAACCGGATCCATTGTTGCCATTGACCCACAAAGCGGAGAGATTTTAGCCATAGTTTGTTCCCCGTCTTACGACCCGAATCTGCTTGTTGGCCGGGAACGCACGAAAAATTATGCAAAACTGGCACTCGACCCTGCCAAGCCACTCTATAACCGTGCCCTGATGGCTTATTATCCGCCCGGATCAACCTTTAAACTAATCAATGGGCTTATCGGAGAACAAGAAGGCGTTTTGAGTCGGGAAACAAGATACCCCTGCGCAATGGGTTACCCCGTTATGGGAGGCCGCCCAAAATGCCATTCCCATCCAAGCCCTATGGATTTACCCGGCGCCGTGCAAACCTCTTGTAATTCCTATTTCTGTTATGTATTCAGAAGTATTATTGACAATAAAAAAAAATACCGCTCAGTTGAAGAAGGGTATAAGGCATGGCGCGAGTATGTATTAAGTTTCGGTGTAGGTGAAAAGCTACATACAGATCTGCCACAGGAACTCAAAGGGCGTGTACCGAAAGTAGAATACTATGACAAGTTTTTTGGAAAGGGCCGATGGAAATCGTCCACTATTGTATCACTTTCCATTGGGCAAGGTGAACTTGGAGTTACCCCGCTTCAAATGGCAAATATTATGTGCGCCATTGCGAATGAAGGCTGGTTTTATACCCCTCATATTGTCAGGTGGTCGGAGCCTGACAGACGTGTGCCGGATCCATTCAGGCAGAAACATTTTACGAAGGTCGAAAAGGTACATTTTAAGAATATCATTGATGGCATGCAGGGAGCGGTAGAAGGAGGCACTGCAACCTCTGCCCGGATGAAGGATATCATTGTTTGTGGCAAAACAGGAACTGCACAAAATCCGCATGGGAAAGACCACTCCGTCTTTGTGGGCTTCGCTCCCAGAGAGAAT
>JBIIMV010000131.1:0-5027 GCA_044337805.1 Bacteroidia bacterium | reverse complement strand
CCGCAAGAAACTGGCCGCCTACTATGGTAAACATGGAATCCATGTGAATCACCAGCAAATTCTCGTTACCTGCGGTGGCTCTGAAGCAATCGAAATCGCCATGATGAGCTGCCTGAATCCGGGCGATGAAGTCATCATTCCTGAGCCTTTCTACGCCAATTACAATGGATTCTCCATGCAGGCGGGCATCACGGTAAAACCCATTCAGTCTTCTATCGAAAATGGCTTCGCCCTCCCGCCGATTTCTGAATTTGAAAAACTTATTTCTCCGCGCACCAAAGCGATCATGATATGTAATCCTAATAATCCTACAGGATACCTCTATTCAAAACAGGAGCTGGAGAGTCTCAAAGAGTTGGTTCTTAAACACGACTTATTCCTCCTCTCCGATGAGGTTTACAAAGAGTTCTGTTACGATGGTAAACAATATACCTCGGTCATGCATCTCGAAGGTCTCGACCAAAATGTAATCCTGCTCGACTCCATTAGTAAAAGATATAGCGCCTGTGGGGCAAGAATAGGTGCCCTCGTTACAAAAAATCAGGAGGTAATTGATACCGCTTTGAAATTCGCTCAGGCCAGACTTAGTCCGCCTACATTCGGACAAGTGGGCGCCGAAGCCGCCATTGACACCCCGGACTCCTACTTTCAAAAGGTCAATCAGGAATATACGGCAAGAAGAAACTTCCTTGTCGAAGCTCTCAATAAAATGGAAGGTGTCTTCTGCCCCAGGCCAAGCGGAGCTTTCTATTGTATTGCCCGCCTCCCTATCGATGATGCTGATAAGTTTTGCAGATGGCTGCTGGAGTCATTCCAGTACCGCAATCAAACAGTGATGCTGGCTCCGGCCACCGGATTCTATTCTACCCCGGGCACAGGAAAACAAGAGGTTAGACTGGCCTATGTGCTTAATCTTGACAATCTGAAAAATGCCATGGAGTGTCTCGATATGGCACTCAAATCATACCCCGGCAGAACCATTCACTGATGCTGGTATTCCACGCCCATTGCCAGATGGGAAACCAAATGTTTATCTACGCATGCGCAAGATCCCTGTCGAAGAAGCGCGGAATTCCCTATTGCCTGAGTTCAATGAATGCACTGACTCCGTTTTTTGAACTGCATCCTGAAGACTTAAATAATAAATTTAAATATAATATTTTTCGTATACAAAATGCCCTGCCCTGGTCGAGATATAAATTCCTGCATATGCAGGATAACCGACACGACTACAGCGATGCTCTTCTGAGGGAAAGGTCAGCCAGAATCTGGTATTACGGATATTTTCAGGGAATAAAATATCTATACGGTAATGAAAATGACATCAGAATAGCATTCAGAATTAAAAAACATATCAAGGAATCTTTTCTGAATTACCGCAATGAAGCTGGTCTCACAGGTAAATATATCGCCGTGCATATCAGACTCAGAGATTACCGCACCTTCGGACCTGACTTCCTCGATGGCCCTGATCTTACTCTTCCATTTTCCTATTACAGAGAAGTGCTAAAAGAACAGATGAGCCTGAACCCCGGAATTCCTGTTGTTTTTTTATCTGATGAAATAGCAACAGTAAAAAAAGAGTTCTCTGATTTTCAACAGGCCTCCTTCTCCGCTCAATCACCATTGACCGACTTTCAGCTACTTTCAGCCGCATCGGTGGCAATCATCTCCCACTCGAGCTTCGCATGGTGGGCTGCATTTCTTAATGAAACCGGTAATCAAAAGGTGATTGTCCCTCAGCACTTCCTGGGCTTTAGGGTAAAAAAAGAATTTCCTGTCAATATGATACTGCCTGAATGGGAACAACATGTTGTTAACTTTGCATAACCCATGAACCCGTTCTTCAGTGTCATCATCCCTACCTACAACCGCGCGCACATTTTGCCCAGAACAATTGCGAGCGTTCTGAATCAGGAGTTCCCGAATTGGGAACTTATTGTAGTCGATGATGGTTCAAAAGATCATACCGCAGAGTTACTAAAAACATATACCGATAACAGAATAAGGTATGTGTATCAGCAAAATGCTGAACGCAGCGCTGCAAGAAATCGTGGGATTTCAGAAGCCCGGGGTGAATATGTATGTTTCCTCGATAGCGATGATGAATATCTCCCCCACCACCTGCGCCGTCTGCACGAAGAAATACAAAAGCTGCAACATCGGCAATCCTTGCTCTTTACCGACTGCCTGCCTACCTATCAGGATGGCTCGGTATCGGAGGTAAAATACCCTACTGCAGAACATCAAGACTGGCACATTTATTTTCTTTGTAATCCTGTTATTCCGGCCAGGGTCTGCATTCATCACGAAATATTAAAGAAGAATAAATTCAGAGAAGATATCGTGATTGTGGAAGACACAGTGTTATGGGCCAATATCGCGCTGCACTATCCGGTTAAACACCTGCGGGAACCCAACATCCGCTATCACCTTCACGATGACAACTCTGTTGACCTCGCGAAAAACTGCTTCGCTCCACGACTCGACGGACTTTCCAAACTGTTCAAAGAACCGGAAATGAACCTAAGGGTTCCTGAAAAACTCAAGAAATCACTGATCGCCGACTGCTACCTGGGTATTGCGCGCTACCATCAGTTGCACGGTAGATTCTGGCCGATGACAGGAAACCTCCTGCGCTCCATCCTGAGCGATCCAAAAGGCCCTCAGACCAAGTTTAAACTTCACATGATTTATTCGGCAATCATACCGAAAACCGCTCGTTCCTGAATGAAAAAAATCCTGCTGAAAATATATTACTGGTCCCTGCTCTCGAAAGAAAAAACCAACGTAAACCAAAAACGCATTCGTGATGCTGAATGGAAGGCCATTGCTCCGTATATCATACAGGGAAACTTCCTTGATGTTGGTTGCGGGGCAGGCTACAGCATGGAGCGTGCTAAAGCTGAAAATGGCTGCGCTGTCTTTGGTATTGATCCTGACCCCGGTGCGCATGGGGTCGGACGCACAGGAAGTAATTTTCAAGTGGAAGCAGGTGAGATAAAAAAAGCATTCGCTGAGGATATTCCTTTCAGCGCCGCTATGTTTAATACCGTTTATTCTTCTCATGTGCTGGAACATGTAAACTCTGAACTTCAGAGCCTGAAAGAAATGAACCGTGTGCTCAAAGACGATGGTATTCTGATTATCGGTATGCCAACCGCCTCAATGGCTTTTATCAATGCTCTTTCTTCCTGGGTTTTTACTACCCATTTTAAACTTGTCAATCTGCTCTTTTGGCCCTTTATTAAAACAGGTAAAACAAAATGGTGGGAACTATTTGTACCGCTCTCGCACAGCTCATCGGATCTCACAGTTCTATACGACCTAAAACAATACAGAAGCTCCCGCTGGCGTAAGTGCGTGGAACAGGTTTTTGATGTGAAGGAGGAGTTACATCCTCTGCTCTACCCCTGTCCTGAATTTTTACAATGGTTTAAACCAAGGGTAAACAAGAGATTTTCCAGCAGTGTTTTCTTTATCTGTGTGAAAAAGAAATCCTGAAAAAAACGCATTGACGAAAGCCGGGATTAAATTGGCTTTCTGGCAATCAGGAAGAAATATCTCTTAAAAATCTCGGCCTTCTCAACTGTAAAACCCGCCTCCTCGGCAGCATCGGTGAACGGGCGTGTATCAGTGAAATGAAAGGTGTGATCGTCGTGCCCTACCCCGGCTTTTCGGAAATACAAATAACGGCTGATGCGCTCAGGCAATGTTGGAGAAAACAACTTCGACCCGGTTCCTGTCCGGTCAACAGCTGAAGCCGGGATATCGAGGTGGGAACTTAGGAAAAGAATGCCGTTCGGACGAGCAATACGGAACGACTCTTTGAAAAAAGCCTTGTAATCTTTGAAATGATCAATCGCACTCAAACTCATCACTACGTCGGCAAAATCATTCCTGAAAGGAAGCTGCTCCGCGAATGCCAAAAGATGTCCCATTTTAAGAAAACTCAGCTTGGGATAAATCCTTATGAACTGATCATGTAATAAACGCAAGTTCGGATCTACAAGAAAATAACGAAGTGTTTCCGGGTAATAAAAAAACGAAGCATAAGCATGACCGGTTCCCGCACCAATATCAACAACGGTCTTGTCTTTGATGGCTGCCATTCCGGAACGCATCCCCAAATAGCCGGCCACAGGCGTGCTGTTCACCAGTGTGTAAACACTCAGTGACTTGTGGTAATTCAAAAACTGCCTGTTAAGTCTTTCCCATTCTGCAAAATCTTTGTCTTCTTTACTCTTGATGGAACCAATAAAATCAGGTACATCCTCGCTCACCGGAAAAACCTTGCCGCTTTTGCTGCATATCAGCTGCTCTCCTTCTAAACGAAGCGGAGAATCCGCAATGCCCGGTAAAACAAGATCTTTCACATAGTCTGAAACCTTAAACCTGTTCTGATGAAACAGTCGGGCAGGTTCATAAATATTCCTTTCCTTGTCTATAAAATCAAGAAAGCGCTGCTCTGCATTCATGGCTCAAAGTTAGTTTTTTCAGAATGCGGTAGATGCCATATTCCTGTTAGATCATTCAGAAAGGCATGATAATTACGGGTTGAATCAAAACGCTCTTTCCATATTCTGAGTGCATTCTTTCTGAGCTGCTGATATTCCTCATCTGACATTCTGATGGTTTCTAAAATGCGGATGGCAATATCCTCGGCAACTAAATCAGGTGGTAAATGAAAACCATTAAGGCCATCTTCCAGTATTTCACCAACCCCGCCAACCAGTGTTCCTGCAACAGGTATTCCATGCCGGCAAGCCTCCATCATGGATACCGGAATGCCTTCCGATACACTTACATTCACAAAAAGATGTACCTCGTTTTGTGAATAAAAACGAAGTATCTCTTCTTTGGGTGTTGAACCCATTAGTCTTATCCTGATTCCGGGAAATGCCCGGCCGATTTCTTCTGTTTTTGCAACAAAAGATTCGTAGTACGCTTTATCTATTCCGTAATAGCCACCAAAATGAACCCACTCGATGTCAAGGTCATGTGGCAACATGGTGAGTGCCTCAGCA
>JBIIMV010000130.1:0-5039 GCA_044337805.1 Bacteroidia bacterium | reverse complement strand
ATTCGATGGTGTTGGTGCAAGAAATTAAAAAACTGAACATGCAGAGTGAATGGCCTACAATTCCACCCCGCGCGAAAATCGCCGGAAAAAGGGTTATTTTTTTACTCGGTTGCGGAACAAAGGCCCGAGATGTGACCACTGGCCGTTACAAGTTTGATATCATATCCAGAGAAGATGAAAACAGACTTCGTTTATACTGGAAAAAACACCTTTAAGAAAGAACTTTGAAAGGCTCTGCTGCCCGAACATTAAATCGGGCGACAAAAGATTTGAAACTATCTGTACATTCTCAAATAAGGAAAAGTAGTTCATTAGCGAAGTGACAAATCTGTCTGACCAAGTCGGCTTTTATTTATATTTGAATGGAAGTTTTATAACCATGAAAAAACTGCTTTGCTTCTCCATACCAACTATCTTACTGATCCATTCAGCCATCGCAGAAGCCGACTCTACCAGGGTCAAAACGCGTAACACCATTGGCCTTGAGTTCTATCGTCCGCTCGAAACTGCTGATGATGCCAATAATTCACTCAACGATTTATTCAACTTTTACTCCGCAAACTATCCCAATAAACAAGTGGTTGACGCAGAAAGAAAAAAAACATCTTTTTCCTTCGGACTCTCCTACGAGCGCGAGTTTAAAAATCAAATTATCCTCAGAGCACGCGGTGGATACAGCATCATCAATCAAACAGAGACCGAGTCGGCCTCATTCGACACCGTGCTGTTTAATCTGGGTATTCCCTTTTTACCCACTGTTACCTCTTCCAATAAATGGGAAAACGGATTCACCCATAATCAAAACAAGATCAATCTTTTCATAGGCTTTGGAAAAAGACTCTATATGAGCAGAAAATTTTCTTTTGATGCAGGTATTGAAACCGGGCTTATCAGGGCACTTGAAGGCATAACGGAATACCGTACCTTCGAATCCACGAGTCTTAGTTCCATTCCGACTTCTTCCACTGAAAACATCACCACCATCACCGATGCACCGGTAAACACTTTCGGCATGGGCCCGTTTTTCAAGCCCACTTATTATCCTATTCCGAGACTGGCCATTTCTCTCGAAGCGCAAATGTTATTTCTTGGCACATTCAGCGAGCGAAGCACCACGGTAGAAGACAAGAGTGAAATCTTCAGTGCCGGAAACATTTTCGGCGGAGGCAGCGGAACCACAAACAACACAAGTACCTCCTACACGCTGAAACAAACCGGTGCGCAATGGAACTGGTCCCTCATTTCTCCTTTATTGAGAATTGGCTTCAGGTTCTAGGTCCCCGGTTCATTGACGCGGGCTGACTCCGTTTTATTTCCTCTGCTCAAACACCAGATACGGAAGGCACAGGCTTCTTTTGTTTTCTCTTTTTTTATTTAAGTTAAGTCATTTTATTTACGCCGGCGGCAGGATTTTTTGACTCCTTTAATTTTCCTCCACAGAAGGTTCTTTGTGCCCCCGGTAATCCGAAAAGATTAAAAAAAATGGACAGATTGTCACTTCGTTTTGGCTAAATTCGTACTCTTTAATAAACATCAAAATGAAAAAGCTGCTCTTCATCCTGCTCATGCTGAACATCGTTCCCGTCTGGAATCCCGAATCAGCCACCTTTACCTTCACCAAAACTGCACAAGCTCAGGATTCCCTTCGCGTACTATTCCTGGGAAACAGTTATACCTCCTACAACAACCTCCCGCAGATGGTAAAAGACATGTCGGCAGGGGCCGGAAAAACATTGATTATCGACTCTAACACCCCCGGTGGAATGCTGATTTCAGGGCATCTCGCCGATCCAACAAGCCAAAGTAAAATCAGTCAGGGAAACTGGGATTATGTGGTGATACAGGAACAAAGTCAGGTTCCTACCATCGATGTTTTCCGCTATAACGATATGTACCCGGCGCTCACCGATATTAAGATGGCAATAGAACAGACAAATCCTTGTGCAAAAATCATCACCTACATGACCTGGGGAAGACGCTTCGGCGGACAACAATGCGACCCATCGGGAACCAATTGTAGTCCCGTATTTGTTGACTTTAATCACATGCAGGATACGCTGACTAGCGCCTATCTGGAGATTGGTGATATGCTTCAGATACAGTGTGCGCCTGTTGGCGTTATCTGGAAAAACATTCTGAATGATACCACACTCGTGCTGCATTCAGCCGATAACAGCCATCCCAATCTTGACGGCAGTTATGTTGCCGCCTGTGGTATCTTTTCAAGTATCTGGAAAATTCCTGCCGCCGGAACCACCTACACAGGAGGCTTAAACGGAGCTCTCGCAAGCTATTACCGACAGAAGTCAGACCAGACTGTTTTTGGAAATCCGGTGAACTGGAATCTTTACATCAATGAACCAACAGCAGGCTTTACTTCCAATATCTCGGGGCCCGATGTTACTTTCACCAATACCTCAGTTTCCGCAACAGGGGTTAATCTTGACTTTCTCTGGGACTTTGGTGACGGAAACACCTCCACAAACGATAATCCTCAACATAGTTACGCGGCCGGCGGCAACTACCAGGTCAGGCTCATCGCCTATAACTGCATCCATGCAGATACTATGTTGCAGAATGTGCAAATTGGACCTCTCGGCATCAGCGGTAAGGAACAATGGCAGAATGCTTTTCAGGTGTTTCCCAATCCTGCAAATGATAAGATCCAAATCCAGTCACCTTCAGATGCTTCCGCTGAACTTTATATTTTTAACCTGAGCGGTCAATTGTTACAGATGGAAAGGATTTCTCCCTCAGCGAACTCGATTGATGTGGGCAACCTCATGCCAGGTTCCTATTTGCTTGAGATTAAGGCCGGAGAAAATCAATACCTGCAAAAACTGCTTATCGCAAGGTAAGGCCGAGGTATGCCTGCATTTACCAAGATACTGAGCACTCAACCATGAATGAAATTATTTTCAGTACAGAACACATACCTGATGTTAACGAGATAATAAAGGTTTATGAAGGTTCGGGAATCAATCGTCCCACCGCCGACAAAGCACGCATGGCTGCCATGTTTGCACATTCAAATCTGGTTGCAACTGCCTACGATGACGGCAAGCTGGTTGGCGTAGCAAGGTCACTGACAGATTTCTCATACTGTTGCTATATGTCAGACCTTGCCGTGCTCAGGGAGTATCAACACCGTGGCATCGGAAAAAAGCTCATAGAAATCACAAAAGAAAGGGTAGGAGATAAGAGCAATCTCTTGTTACTGGCTGCACCGGATGCTGCAGATTATTATCCAAAAGTGGGATTTCAGAAAGTAGAGAATGGTTTCATCATCAAGCGAAAACACTAGCATCAAGGCTCTAAGAACAGGGCACGGAGAATGGAAATTGGACAAATCTCCGGAATCCGTTTCGCGATGAAGTGCCTTCTTTTTATTGCCTTAATTATGGTGGTGTCCGAACCATTGTCTGCTCAGAACAGGGTAGTTCATGATTCCATACATCAGATGCAGCAGAGGATGGCTATTGATGCTCAAAAGTTGATAGGCAGAAACAAATTTCTTGAAGCCTCTATGCTTCTTGAACCTGAAATCATGAAACATGGCATTCAGGATTCGGTGCGCGACCTCTTGGAAATATTGTACATTCAGAGTCTTGGTGCTGCAGGTAAAACCGATTCAGCCATCATGGCCGGTAAGGATTGGTCAAAACGAGATGTATACAACGTGAAGCCTCATCAGGAACTATACAAGATATATTTCGGGCTTGGTGATTACAACAATGCAGCCCACCAGCTTGAACTATGCTTGATGCGCAAACCGGGTGATGTTATGATGATTGCTCAGGCATCTATGCTATACATGCAAAGCGAAAATCTTGTAAAGGGTGAGCATCTCGGGAAACTGGCCCTGGAGAAGGCAGTAAAACCTACAGAAAGGGCCGCAGCACTCACCGCAAAGGCCATGTTGTTACTTAAAAAGCGAGAGTATGAACTGGCGCTGAACACAGCGAAAGAAGCAATAGCAGAAGACAGCAATTACCCTGAATCTTTTTATGTTCTGGGCGTAACCTATGCCAGGCTGGGGAGAGAGGATTTGATATGCCAGCCCCTTGTTAATGCCATTGAACGTAAAGGTGGCCCATGGTGTAAAGATTTCTATGAGACCAGGTGTTTGGGAAAATAGACCACGCAGAAATACTCACTTCCACTCCATCCTGTCTACCAGATAAATCAGGGCTGCCATGGCCGCAGCGCCTAATTCCAGCTCACGCTTGTTTACCTTGTCGAAGGTGTCTTCTGAGGTGTGGTGTATATCGAAATACCGCTGTGAATCGGGTTCGAGGCCTATGCAAGGGGTGTTAAATTCTTTTTTAAGCGGACTAATATCAGCGCCTCCACCTTCCTGACCAAAATCATGCAGTCCGTATGGCTCGAGCAAACTTTCAAATTTTCTCACCTGACGCTTGAAGGGCTCAGGGGCATCCATGGAAAATCCTCTGGGGGTAAATCCTCCCGCATCGGTCTCAATGGCAGCATGGTGATACTCTTTGTTGATCTTGGCAAGCTCTGCATATTTTTTGCCTCCTCTTAATCCATTTTCTTCATTCATAAACATCACCGCACGGATGGTATGGGTGGGCTTATATCCTATCGCTTTCAGACAACGCAATACTTCTATGCTCTGCACGCAGCCCGCTCCGTCATCATGTGCTCCGTCTCCATTGTCCCATGCATCGAGATGTCCGCCTACCACGATCACATTCTGTCTTCCTGAGCTTCCCCATAACTCACCTACTACGTTGTAGGATAGTTCATCGGGCAGGGTTTCACAATGCATATCTAAATGGAACCGCGTTCCGGGCTTCTCTTTGAGTCGTGCACTAAGTTTCTCTGCTCCAAGGGTGCTGATGGCACAGGCAGGAATCCTGGGGAGTGAATCAACATACGACATGCTGCCGGTATGTGGATGATCGTCTAATTTTAAGGTCATGCTCCTCACCACTACACCCACTGCTCCATAGCGTGCGGCCTGCATGGCACCACCCCAACGCTGGTCTACGGCTGTGCCATAGGCTTTGAATGTC
>JBIIMV010000129.1:0-5048 GCA_044337805.1 Bacteroidia bacterium | reverse complement strand
ATGTCGATGGGAGAAGGTCCCTCTTTCAACATCCTGCCCTGAGAATCTGATATTGTGACCGGCATCAAGCAGCGTGGCGTATGCAAGCAATTCGCCCATTGCCCAATCAAGCTGCCCTTCACCTTGTATCATTTTCTGACGGTCTTTGAGAATACTCTCAATCTTATTAAAGAACTTCTTTCCGCCCGGAATTTCTGTGATTTTTGCTGCCAGACTACGAAGTAATTTTTCCTCTACGGCAGTAGAAATAGATTCATGGAAATCTTCAGGCTTCGGCAAGCGAATACCTTTCCATGAACCTTCGAGGAATGAACTGATTTTAGACTTTCTTATTTGCTTGGCTTCATCAAGGCGCTCTTGTAACAATTGTTTATATTCCTTATCGAGCTGCTTGGCCGCATTTTCATCTACTGATTTTTCTGCAAGCAGCTGTTTAAAGTAAATTTCCCTGGGATTAGGATGAGCCGCAATGGCCTTGTAAAGCAGTGGCTGTGTGAAGCGAGGCTCGTCACCTTCGTTATGGCCGTACTTGCGGTAGCAAAGCAGGTCGATAAAAACATCACGCTTGAAAATTTGACGGAACTCCATGGCCAGTCTGATGGAGTATACAAGTGCTTCTGCATCATCACCGTTAACATGAAAAACCGGAGAAAGAACAACTTTTGCAATATCTGTGCAGTAAGTGCTGGACCGTGCATCCAGATAATTCGTGGTGAACCCTACCTGATTGTTGATAACAAGATGTATGGTTCCGCCGGTTTTGTAGCCTTCCAGCTTCGACATCTGAATAACTTCATACACAACACCCTGAGCAGCAACGGCTGCATCGCCATGTATGAGAATCGCAGCCAAACGATTGCTGTCTCCGTTGTATTTTTGGTCAATCTTGGCACGACTGATTCCCTCTACTACCGGACCCACTGCTTCCAGATGAGAAGGATTTGGAGTGAGACTAAGGTGCACCTTTTTACCTTCTTCGGTGATAACGTTGGTACTATAACCAAGGTGGTATTTTACGTCTCCGTCGAATAGGGCATCTTCGTATTCCTTTCCTTCGAATTCAGAAAAAATATCTTCGTAAGTTTTGTTCAGGATGTTCGCGAGCACATTCAGTCTTCCTCTGTGTGCCATGCCAATAACAAACTCCTCAATCCCCAGATTGGCTCCCTTTTCAATCACAGCATCAAGAGCCGGAATTAATGCTTCTGCACCTTCAAGGGAGAAACGTTTTTGTCCGACAAATTTGGTGTGCAGAAATTGTTCAAATACGACCGCTTTGCTTATTTTTTCCAGCAAGCGGGTTTTTTCTTTTAGGCTAAGAGAAGGTTTGTTCCGCACACTCTCCATTTTTTCTTTGAGCCAGTTGAGGATTTTTGTATTTCGGATATACATGAACTCAACTCCTACCGTATTGCAATAGGTTTGCTTAAGAAAAGCTATGATGTCTTTAAGTTTCGCAGGCCCCAAGCCTATTTCTTTCCCGGCCTGGAAAATAGTTTCCATGTCGGCGTCGCTCAGGCCCAGGAGGTAAATGTCGTCAAGTGTAGGGGTGTACTTTCTTCTCTCACGAACAGGATTCGTCTTGGTAAAAAGATGCCCTGTTGAACGATAAAGATTTATCAGGTTCACCACCTGAAACTCTTTAGAAAGGTTCTCGGGCATTTCCCCTTCAGGGTAATTTTTGGTGGCAAATTCGAATCCTTCAAAAAATCGCGCCCAGCTCATTTCTACGGATGTAGGATCTGCCTTGTACCTGCGGTAGGCATCATCTATCGCTTCGGGATGTGCATTTCCCAGAAAACTGTATGAATCCATTAAGGTTTTTTTCTGTTAAGGGTCAAAATTAGGTATTTAACCTATGTGCAAAGCAAGGAATGCCTTGTTTTGTTCACATGCTTTTCAAATCCGCTGCTCACGCGGAATTATGATTGAAAGTTATCAGTGATTCAACGGATAGCCTTTATCTATCCAGTCGGTTTTCATATTGGTAGACAGATTTAACAGATATGGCTTGCGAAACCCCATATTCTTCAATAGGGTGAAGGCTGGTCTGATGTTTGGACAATTTTCGAAAGGACAGCAACCACAGTATATCACAATCGCCTTGTTTTTGTCTGATGAGCCCAGGGCAGTGCGCATTTTTACCATTGAAGATTGTTCCTTTGCAGGGCCAAAATCGATAGAGCCGGGGATGGAGGCAGAGGGTCCTATGCAAACAATTACAGGTGTTTCTGTTGACTTGGTTTTTAACATCTCCGCCAGCACTGCAGGTTCCATGACTTGTTCTTTTGTCCATGGATTATCTTTCCCCTGGTTCTTCACTTCTTTAGCTGAAACGAAAAATAACAGGATCGTCGTTACACAAAGCATCAATGCAATACTTCCGAATTTAGAAAGCGACATTCGTTTTTTCATGAGCATGATTTTATGGAACAAATGTACGAGATTTGAGATGTGAAAATAGCAGAATGTCAGGTAATCGAATAGATCAATATCTTGTAAATCAGGGGTTTTTCTCATCACGCACTAAGGCGCATCTTGCCATTGAGCGCCAATGTGTAATGCTCAACGGCGTCCTTGTAACGCAGAAGTCTCTTATTGTGATGAAAAATGATGAAGTTGTCTTGCTCAGACCGCCCAGTCTGTATGTCGGCATTGGTGGTGAGAAACTGGAACCCGCACTCAGAAAATATTTACCCGCCCCGGGGTTTTCTGCTCTGGATATTGGTGCCAGTACAGGCGGATTTACAGATTGTATGCTTCAGCACGGAGCCGCGAGCGTTGTGGCTGTCGATATTGGAAGTGGGCAGTTGCACCCGAAGATTGCTTCAAATCCAGATGTTGTGGCGCTCGAAAATACCGATATCAGATCTTTTCCGGCTAATGCCTTGCCTAAAGGCCTTGTTGATGTCATTGCCATTGATGTTTCTTTTATTTCACTTGCTGCTATTCTTCCCGTTTGGAGTAGCTTTCTAAAGCCAGATGGATTAGTCTTTGCTTTGCTGAAACCCCAGTTTCAGATGGAAAAAAGAATCAGGATGAGAGGTGGCATTGTTAAGTCTTCCCGGGAAAGAGATAAGATTCTTGACGATTTTGCATCAATAGCCTCCGCTTCCGGGTTTAAACTTCAGGAGGTTTTTCCTACTTCAGCAGACGGAAAAACCAAAAACATTGAGTTTATGCTGGTGTTCCGATATCACGCGCCAACAACATATATACATGGTTGACATTGAAGTCAGAAAAGGGAGGTGAAACCGTGGTGAAGCCAAGCGCGCTGTAAAAGGGCTCAAGGTACTGCTGTGCCATGATTCTTATTGGCGCCTCCCTGAACAATAGTTGGCAATGAGCAATGCTCTGCTCCATGAGCTGCATGCCAAGATTCGCTCCTCTGAAGCCCTTAGCCGTTACGACCCTGCCAATACTTGCCTCTTTGTAAAGCAGGCCGGGAGGCACAATTCTTGAATAGGCCATTAACTCGCTTTCCCGGTAACAAAGTACATGGAAGCAATGTGGATCAATTCCATCAAGCTCAGGATAGGCACATCCCTGCTCAACAACAAAAACATCGCATCGCAGCTTAAGGGCCTGATATAACTGGTCGTTGGTGAGTTGTTGAAATTGATAAAGGTCGAAGGTAAATTCCATTTTTCAATTCAAAATTAAGCATAATGCTTTGATCAGGCGTCTCCTGGCCCTTTTGTTATCAAAACTTACATGCAATAAAATCAAAAAAGCAATCCATCTTCTTTTGAAAAACTTACGAGAAATCCCGGCAATAAATCACATCGAGATACACCATTTTGGTTTCAGTGAACCGGTCAATTATTTCGGCTTTTTATTTAGCGGTTAACGAACATCTGGAAAAGGGAAATGATAAAAAAAATGGCAATCAAGGATCATAAGGCAACTTTGGAGTATTTGAATTTTTAGAGGAAAAAGAGTGAATTGTATGGATCCCTGATGGGGAGGCATCAGTAAAACCGAATGCCGGCAGGGTGTGCCTGTCATTTTTTATTTAGCGGATTTCGCTCAAGCAAGCTTGGCTTATGCACTGAGAAAAAAACGGGAGTGAGAAAGGGATTACTCTGGTGAGTGATCCCTGATGGGGAGGCATCAGTAAAACCGAATGCCGGCACTTTGTGCCTGTCATTTTTTATTTAGGGGATTTCGCTCAAGCAAGCTTGGCTTATCCCCTAAATAAAAAATGCCCCTAACGGGGCATTCGGTTTTACTGGCGGAGAGAGAGGGATTCGAACCCCCGGACCTTTTACAGTCAACGGTTTTCAAGACCGCCGCAATCGACCGCTCTGCCATCTCTCCGGGGGCGAAAGTAAAAAAAATACAGATAGGCAACATTATTCATGTATCAATTGTCTGTATTTTTATAAAAAATCGAACTTAATGCTTTGCCGTATACTTAACTCTTTTCTGATAATCAGCCTTTTCAGCCTGCCTGTGCAGGCCAAAAAGCTGACCGCCTTGTTCTATACAGGCTCCTTCATGAGTAAAGAATCAGGTCCCTACCTTGAAACTTACCTGAATGTGGTGGGTAACTCATGCCTGTTCCTACCTAACGAAAAAGGAAAATTCCAAAGTAAAATCGAGGTCGAACTCACACTCCTGATAAAAGACTCTGCCATTGTCAGGAGAAGCTATAACCTACTCAGCCCGGAAATCGCCGATACCAATGCAGCTGAACCCAATTTCATAGATGTACAGCGCTTCCTGCTGCCTGAAGGAACTTACCGCATTTCCCTCAGTATTGCTGATGCTAACCTCAAGGGAAAAGGCCTTTCGCACGCCGAAGAAGTTACCCTTAGTTTCCCCCGCGAAAAACCCATGTTCTCCTCTATTGAACTGGTGGAATCCTACACCAAAACAACAGAAAGAAATATTCTCAGCAAAAGCGGCATCGACCTCGTGCCCATGGTGAGCACGCTCTACCACGACAAAATCAATGAGATTAGCTTCTACACTGAACTTTATAACATCTCCCCAACTATTGGTCCGGGTGAAAATTTTGTTCTCAACGCCTACATTGAATCTTT
>JBIIMV010000007.1:0-12546 GCA_044337805.1 Bacteroidia bacterium | reverse complement strand
TACGTGTAAGCGATGGTATCAACTCTATCCAATGGAGTACCGGAGCCACAACTCCCACCATCATCGTTAACTCACCCGGTACCTACGGCGTAGCGGTAAGCTATGCAACAGGAAGTACAGCCTATGATACGATTGTAGTAAGTTCAAGTGCCGGTCCTGCGCCTGCTCTCGGCAACGACATTCAATCATGCAACACCAGCCTCAACATCACGCTGGATCCGGGTAACAATTTCAGCACTTACCTGTGGAATACCGGCGCAACTGACTCTTCTATCGTTGTAAATACCCCCGGCATATACTGGGTTGAAACCACGTCTAACGGCTGTACCGGCAGGGATAGCATCATCATCACACAGAACGCTCCTTCCACACCCATCAGCCTCGGAAATGATACCCTACTTTGTGGTGCAGGCCTCATCGTTCTTGATCCGGGCATACAGATTTCTCCGGCAGGTGATTCCCTCACCATCGTGTACGATGCCACACAGGGACAAACCACACTAATAGGAGCCAACAAAGTGTATATGCATAGCGGAATTGAACTTGTTCCCTTCGGAGGATGGACCACCACTATCGGTAACTGGGGACAAGACGATGGAATTGGTCAAATGGACAGCATAGGTCCTAATCTGTGGAGCATCACCATCAATATACAAAACTATTACAGTCTCACACCCGGTCAGGCGATCAACGGCATTCTCATGGTATTCCGCAATGCCGATGGCACAGCAACCGGCAAAGACCAGAATGGAAACGATATTTTTCTGAACATGTCTGTCAGTCCGCCAACATCCCCATTCAGCGGCATCGCACCCACCTACTTGCAAAACCCATATACCTCGATCATGTGGTCAGACAGCAGCACTGCCAACACCTTCACCGTGAGCGCCCCCGGAACCTATTACACCACCATCACCACCTCAGGAGGTTGCACCTTAACAGATACCGTTGTGGTTGGCATCGGCAGCATACCGGTCGTAGATGCGGGCTCATCACAGAATATCTGCGATGGACAGTCTGTTACACTGAATGCAGGCCCGGGCTTCAACAGCTACACATGGTCAACCGGCGATACCACACCGGGCATTATTGTAAATCAAACCGGAACATACACCCTTACCGTCACCAACAACGATGGTTGTCAAGGTATAGATGTCATCAATATCTCTATCCTACCTGAACCGGTGGCAGGTTTTACCTGGGCACCCAATCCCGTAAATCCATTCAGCATCAACTTCACCAACACTTCAAGCAATGGAAGCACCTATGCCTGGGACTTTAACAACGATGGCGTAACAGATGCAAGCACCGCAAACACCTTTTACACCTATCTCGCCTATGGCAGCTACACCGCAAGACTGATTGTGAATAACCTTTGCGGCAGCGACACCATCATACAACAAATCACGGTAACGGGAATAAAAGAAAATGCTGTCAGCAACTCTATGCAGATTTATCCCAATCCTGCACAAGAACGATTTAAATTTTCTTTTTCCACTTCCGTGCAAAACGTAAGCTTCAGCCTTCACGATGCAGCAGGACGTGTTATCATGTCGCGCCCGCTCACGCAGGATGAAATCAAGGGAAACAGCGACATAAACATCTCAGACCTCCCGAAAGGCATGTACTTTTTACACGCCTTGCACGAAGAAACAAGCTTCAACAAAATCCTCATCAAACAATAAACATCTACCTCCTCACAATGAAAAAGATTTTACTCTCCCTCCTCATGCTTGGCGGTCTCAGCGCCAGTGCTCAACCACACTCCATGAAGATCATTCTGGACACCAAGCTATACACACAGAACGATATGAACCGTCTCAATGCAGATGGTTTGGGAGGCCCCTCCCCGTTGGGTAAAGTTTACCTGCATGGAGGTCTTTGCTGGTACAATGGCAATGTGGGTGCAACCGATTACGGAAGTAACCCGGCTGAACTTTTCTGCATACAGCAGATAACCCCGCTTGAATCTGAAGTATGGCAGAGCGTGGTTGGCAACTGGGGCAACAATCCTCAAGATGACGGCGTGGGGTTGATGACCAAAATCGGAGACGGAAAATGGCGCATGGAAATTGTTGTAGAGCAATACTTCAGCAGCCCACAGGTGAGTGTTGAGGCAAATGGCAGCGGTGTTGTTTCGCAGCCCATGAATCCCATGGCTACTCCCTATACCATGGGAATCGTCTTTCGTGATTCCTCAGGAACCATTTCCGGACGTGACCCCGTTGGTGGAGACATCTTCATCTGGAAGCTCAACACCAACACTCCCGAAATTATTACCAGCCAGCTTGCCAACTGGAACAACGGTCCGGTATATTTCGAATACGGCTTCGTAGGTATGGATGAACCACAAATATCCTACAACCATCAGGTAAGCCCTAACCCTTTCTCCGATCAGGTGCAAATCAGGTTTTTCCTGAACTATGCACAAGAGAATTTCAGCATGGATGTGTTCGATGCCACAGGAAGAAAAGTAAAAACGATACACCAGGGACAACTTCCCGCCGGCGCACAGTATGCATTCTGGGATGGCACCAACGACCTTGGTGCGAAAGTTGAAAACGGACTCTATTACTTCACCATGAAAGCGGCCAACACCGTTGTCACAGATAAAGTAATTCTGTCGAGATAAGCGTTACAAAATCGAAACAAAGGGAGATGCTATTTATCTCCCTTTTTTATATCAAAACCAGTTAAAAAGAAAAAGATGAACAAGCTGAGGTTATTTTGTTTGTTGTTGTTCGCATCACTGTCGCTGCATCACAGCCGGGCACAGGTGATCACCTATACGCCCGCATACCCTACCGTAAACGACAGCATCACCATCTTGTTTGATGCCACACAAGGCAATGGAGCCTGTGCAGGTGTATCTCCCATTTTCATTCATAGCGGAGTGATATCGTGGAGAAGCATCAACAACAGCGACTGGCAATTTAAAAAGCGGACATGGGAAAACCCCGACTCGGTTACTCAGATGCAAGCTATCGGGCCAAACCAATACCGCATTAAATTTCACATTCGCAACTGGTATGGCTTCGGTACAAACGAAAAGGTGAGAGCACTGGCCATGGTCTTCAGAGATTCAACAGGCAGCTTTGTAGGGAAAAATGCAGATGGTACAGATATCTTCATTCCTATCTATGATGCCGGCTTCAGTGCGAAGATGATTTCCCCGCTTGAACGTCCTGCCGTTCGTGAGCTCAATCAAACCCTTAACATACAAATATCGGCCACGCAAGCAGCCTTTATCAATTTATACCGCGACAATGTCATCATCGGACAGGCAGCCAATACACAGCTATACAATTATTCCCTGCCACTGAACCAGAGCGGAAAGTTCTGGTTGCGTTACACAGCCGAAAGCGGTGTAAACGTGGTAAGCGACTCTATGTACGTGATAGTGGAGGGAACACAGCTGGTGCAAGACCCACCTGCAGGAACAGGAAACGGAATCAACATTCTCAACGACTCAACGGCCAGACTTTGTCTGCTTGCACCCTTCAAAAACAAAGTGTATGCAGTAGGAGATTTTTCAAACTGGGAGCTGGATCCACAATACCGAATGATTAAATCTCAGAATGGCGAACGTTACTGGATAGACATACATGGACTTACTCCAGGTGCAGAAGTACGCTTTCAGTATCTGGTGGATAACGACATCAGAATTGCAGACCCCAACACCGAAAAAGTGCTCGACCCTAATCTTGATGGGGCCATAATTCCGATTTTTTATCCCAATCTCATTCCATACCCTGCCGGAAAAACCACAGAAGCAGTTGCAGTGATGCAGCCGGGTGAACCGGCCTACATCTGGCAGGTACCCAATTTCCAGAAGCCCGATGTAAGAGACCTGGTGGTGTATGAATTGCTCGTTCGCGATTTCGTAAACATTCATACTTTCGATAAGGTGCGTGACTCACTCAGCTATCTGAAAAAATTAGGCATCAACGCCATTGAATTTATGCCCTGGACAGAATTCGACGGTAACGAAAGCTGGGGCTATGGGCCAAACTTCTTCTTCGCCGTAGATAAAACCTACGGACCAAAAGAAAAGCTCAAGCAACTCATAGACGAATGTCATGCACAGGGCATCGCCGTTATCATGGATGTGGTGCTCAACCATGCCTTCGGCCTGAACCCCTACGTACGCTTATGGCAAAACAAAGAAACAGGAAAGCCGACCCCGCAGAATCCGTTCTTCAATCCTCAAGACATGCATCCATTCAGTGTAGGACTAGACTTCAATCATGAAAGTCAGTACACCAAAGATTACTGCGATACCATACTGGCGCACTGGATAGCAGAATACAAAGTAGATGGCTTCCGCTTCGATCTATCAAAAGGATTTACTCAGAATTATACCTTTGGCGATATTGCTGCATGGGGCGCTTATGATCTGAGCCGCGTGAACCTCATCAAGCGTATGGTAAGTAAGATGTGGCAAAACTATCCCTTCACCTATGCCATACTCGAACATTTTGCAGACAACACAGAAGAAACTGAGTTAGCCAACTTTGGCTGCATGTTCTGGGGCAAAGCCACCACACAATACAACCAGGCCACGATGGGCTGGGCCAGCGACTGGGATTTTGAATGGCAAACCAGTTACCAGGCAAGAGGCTGGGCCATGCACAACCTTATGGCTTTTATGGAAAGCCACGACGAAGAGCGATTGATGTTCCGTAACATCAATTACGGAAATATCTCAGGAACCTACAACACAAAATCCATTCCCACTGCACTCGAGAGAATGGGAGCAGGAGCCGCCCTGTTCTTCACCATACCGGGACCGAAAATGCTTTGGCAGTTCGGAGAGCTTGGCTACGATTATTCCATCAACTGGCCAAGTAATACAGACGTCAGCAGAACAGCACCCAAACCTGTAAAATGGGATTACTTAATGGATGCCAACAGACACAGGCTCTTCAAAACCTATGCAGCCCTGATTAAATTAAAAACTGAAAATACCGCCTTCCGCACCGCCAGCTACGACATCAGCGCATGGGGCAGTCAGAAACAAGTGTATGTCAACGACCCCTCCATGAACTGTGTAGCCATTGCAAACTTCGGCATGCAGAATCAGGATTGCTATACCGGCTTCCAGCATACCGGAACCTGGTACGATTATTTTACCGGACAGCCGCTCACCGTGAACGATGTGAACATGACCATCAATCTGGCACCCGGAAAATTCAAGGTCTTCACCGACCAACAACTGGCACTGCCTGATATGAGCATTCCCGACAGCGTATTGTTCCCACCTAATCCCGGAGGTACAGAAGATCGCCTGTCCCTGAACAGCCGCGTTGCACCCAATCCATTTAGCGAACATGTGGTGATACAATATTACCTGAATGAAGGCACACAAGTGAAAGCAGAGGTATTTGATATTTCAGGCCGACTTGTAGCCGTATTGGCAGATGAATACCAGGCCTCCGGCTTACAGGATCTCTTTTGGGATGGCATTTCTTCCTCAGGCAACAAAGCAGAAGCAGGCACCTATTATTACCGCATCAGCACAGCAAAGGGCGTGAGCAGCGGAAAGCTTGTGTTGCAGAAATAAAAACTTTCGCACAATAAAAAAGGGGCTGAATGAGATTCAGCCCTTTTTTTATTCTGCAGAACATAGCTCAGCTCATGCTTGCAGGATCCCTAAAGCTCGAGGATGATTTGTTGATTCACCCTACATTTATAAACGAAAAAATCTATCCCGATGGGAGAAACCAATTTTCACACCGCTGTAGCGTATCTTAAGTATGCCTGTATTTTCGGAGCAC
This sequence comes from Bacteroidia bacterium, assembly GCA_044337805.1. Lineage (GTDB taxonomy): Bacteria > Bacteroidota > Bacteroidia > UBA4408 > UBA4408 > JBEGML01. The sequence continues at coordinate 6,769 of JBIIMV010000007.1, read as the reverse complement.
TTTTCTGTTTTGTATCTATTTTATCAGGCGGTTTTGATCCTTGGCACAGCCTGGATGCCCTCGTCTGGAGAGACCTATACGGAAGTGAAGAACTTCCGGCGGAGGCCAAGCCTGCATTCCGCCTTATTTTCATGATGTTCGCCTGGTTATCGGTTATCGCGATGTGCATGATGTTTATGATTACAAAATATGCAATCATAAAAAAAGAAAAATGGGCCTTTGTCGCGGTGGCGCTTCAAGTCATCCTTTGGCCTGCAGGAGCATGCGCTATTACCCTTTACACTGGTGCATATCATTACTTTATCTCCGTGGGCGCAATAACGTTCATGTTATTACCGCCCCTGCTGATGCTCTATCCATATTTCCGCAACAAGGAAACAAGATGATGGAGTCAATAAACATTGCCGCCGGATTTACAAACACACTGTCTCCGGCGAACAAAGAGATATTCGCCTTGTTTTCAGAAGGTGATCAACATCGTATGGCTCAAGCGCGACCTGCGCATCTTTGACCACGAACCTCTGGCGGCAGCAAGCAGGGCCGGACTCCCCTATCTCATTCTTTTCCTCACCGAGCCTTCGATGCGCTCCAGAGAAGACTTTTCTGAAAGACATCTTGTGTTTCAACTTCAGGCTATCGCCCAAATGAACAATAGCCTTGCTCCCATCCGGCAGGAGGTTCATGTGTTGAACGCCGAAGCAGTGGAAGCATTCCGGGCCATCGCAGAAACAAACATCATCCATACCATATTCAGCTATCAGGAAAATGGAGTGACGCAAACCTGGGAACGTGATAAAAAAGCAGGGGCCTTCTTCAAATCAAAAGGCATCATTTGGAAAGAATTTCAAAAAGACGGGGTGATTCGTGGTCTGCATAACCGCGATGACTGGGATCGCAAATGGTACACCAGGATGCATGAGCCACAGGTAAGCCCCGAAAACAATCCTGATTTACAGGTAAGTCTTCAAATACCCCCACAACTACTGCCTGCTTTTGAGATAACGGAAAAAATAAAAACAAGCTCCTCCTCGATGCAACCCGGAGGCGAGGTGAATGCCATGCACTACCTGAACAGCTTTTTAAAACAAAGAGCGGTCAACTACAACCGTCATATCTCACGCCCTGCCGAAAGCAGAACATCCTGCTCAAGGCTGTCGCCCTATCTGGCATGGGGTAATATTTCGGTAAGGCAGGTGTATCAGTCGGTACGGTTAGCCTACGACGAACATCCTCATAAAAAAAGTCTCATTTCCTTCCTGCAAAGACTTAACTGGCGCGATCACTTTATTCAGAAGTTTGAAATGCATGTGGCCTACGAAAACGAATGCCTTAACCCGGTATACGAAGATTTTCCGTTTAAGGAAAACGACCTATACCTGCAAGCATGGAAAACAGGTCAAACAGGCGTTCCACTGGTAGATGCCTGTATGCGTTGCCTGCATGCCACAGGCTGGATAAATTTCAGAATGCGCGCTCTGGTGGTATCCTTCCTCTGTCATCACATGGGGCAAGACTGGCGACGAGGTGCATCGTGGCTGGCACAACTATTTCTGGACTATGAGCCCGGAATCCATTATCCGCAGATGCAGATGCAGGCAGGTACAACAGGAGTAAATACAATCAGAGTGTACAATCCTCTTCGCAATACACAGCGTTTCGATGAAGAAGCCATCTTCATCAGGACCTGGGTACCTGAACTCAAACATCTCCCGCCACCATTGGCCATACAACCCCACCTTGTTCAAGGAATGGAAAAAACATTTCACTCCTTTGAACCGGGTGTAGATTATCCGCTTCCCATTGCACCGGAAGACAATCCCGACCGTGAATTCACCCAACTGCTATGGTCTTTTCGCAAGAAAGAAGAGGCAAAGGAAGCAGGCAGAGAAATTCTGAACAGACTCGTCAGAAAAAGAAAAAAAACAATGAAAAAAAAGCCGCCTGCTTCAGGCCTAAAAGAATAATCCTATCTTCGTTAACAGAAACTCAAAACAAGCATGAAAAAACGTTTACTTCTCGTTGGATTATTCCTCAGCCTTTGGATCGCTTATCAATCGATTACCCCGGCAGGTATGGTTCATTCAAGTTCTGCAGGTGCACCCGCAGGACGCACAGGCTCTCCCGGCGACGGATCCAACTGTACAGGTTGCCATTCAGGGACTGCCATCAACCAAACCGGATGGATTACCTCTAACATCCCCGCTTCAGGTTATACCCCGGGACAAACCTACCAGATTACCGGAACCGCAACATCCTCCGGACGCACCAAATTCGGTTTTCAGATATCCCCCCAAAACCCATCAGGACAGCTCCTTGGAACCATGGCGAGCACCTCTGCCAATACACAACTCACAGGGAGCAATAAATACATGACCCATACCGCAGCAGGAAATCAGGGAGGCAATGGTTCCCATACCTGGACCTTCAACTGGACCGCTCCGGCTGCCGGAACAGGTGATGTTACGTTTTATGGAGCATTCAATGCTACCAACAACAGCAGCACCACGGCAGGTGACATCATTTACCTTTCAACCCTTGCCGTTCAGGAAAATGTAACCTCAGGCATCATTGAAAAAACAGCTACATCTGATTTCTCTGTTTTCCCGAACCCCATCACCGATGGCACTATCCGTATGAATCTGAATAAGACACTGAATGGTATGACAACCGTACAGGTTTATTCCCTCTCCGGAACATTGATTCAGAGCGAAACCCTCACAGGCATACAAGCAGGAAGCACGCATAGCATTCAGTTGCCCGCAGGTATCCCACAAGGCCTTTATCTGATGAATCTGGTCTCAGAAGATGCTACTTCGGTTCAGAAGATTCTGGTGAAGTAATACTTATGTGACCTAAAACAAAAAAGCCGGTGTATGCCGGCTTTTTTTGTTTTGGTCAATTAACGCCACCCGTATTAATCAAAATACCTTTATGCATGTGCCAGCCACATTGTATCATGTTTTATGAAAGGACATAATCATTGGCCGCGGCTTCAGGTTATCACCGGAGGCACCTCATTTGAAATACATAAAAGTCAGCATGCATTTCTCAATGCATGAAAATCAGCAGAAGGTGACATGCTACGGCTTGGAATGATTTTCTCTACATGACGGGAACAACATAAATGAAGAAAAATCAAAGACACAAAACATCATTCACATTTTTCATTTTTGATTCCGGGTTTGATTTAATGAAAATACAAAAACCGGAACAATGGCTGTCAGCATGCTTTATGAAAAAGCACCTTCCATTGATTTAGAAAAAATAAAAAGAGAATAAACCGATCAGCTCAAGCCGGTGATTTCCCCATTCACAATATCGATGAACCTGGCCTGAGGCTCTTTTGGCAATCCGGGCATACGCATGATATCTCCCGCTACTGCGACGATAAAACCCGCACCACGGTTTAAGATCAACTGTTCCACTGTAATCTTGAAATCACTTACGGTCCCTAGTCTGGAAGCATCATCCGAAAATGAGTATTGGGTTTTTGCAATACACACTGGAAGTCCGGCGGCACCAATCTCCTCCATCTTTTTCAACTGAGCCTGGGCATTTTTAGAAAGCTCCACAGATGCACCTCGGTAAATGTTTTTCACAATGGCGTTCAGTTTCTCAGTGATACTATGAGAAATCTCGTAGGTGTGTGCAATGGGCGCAGCCTTGCTGCGCTCACATACCTCCACCACTTTCTCAGCCAAAGGAACAGCACCTTCTCCACCTTTTGTGAAGCCATTGTTCAGGGCAAAATCTGCTCCTTTCTCGGCACACCAGTTTTTCAGAAAATCCATTTCTTCCTGTGTATCGAAATGGTACTGGTTAAATGCAACAATCACAGGCTGTCCGAAGCCACGAAGGTTGGAGATATGTCTTTCAAGATTCAGCATTCCCTTTTCCAATCCTGCTCTGTTAGGCTTGGATATTTCTTCCACGGCTACACCACCGTGCAGCTTTAAGGCCTGTGATGTAACCACAAGAACAGTAGCCGCAGGCTGTATGCCGGCAATGCGGCATTTGATATTTAAAAATTTCTCTGCACCGAGATCAGCACCGAAGCCTGCCTCTGTGATGGCATAGTCGGAATAACTCATGGCCATTTTAGTGGCGAGAATAGAATTACACCCGTGTGCAATATTCGCGAATGGCCCGCCATGAATAAATGCCGGTCCGCCTTCGAGGGTCTGCACCAGATTCGGATGGATGGCGTCTTTCAAAAGTACTGTAATGGCACCGCCCACGCCAAGGTCGGCCACAGTGAAGGGCTTACCCTCGTAGGTATATCCAAGCAGAATGTTATCGATGCGCCTGCGCAGATCGTCAAGCGAAGTGCTAAGGCAAAGAATCGCCATGATTTCAGAGGCGGGCGTAATATCGAATCCGGTTTCAGTGGGAATACCGTTGCTGTTTCCGTTTAATCCGGAAAGGATGTATCGCAGAGACCGGTCGTTTACATCCAGCACCCTCTTCCATGTGGAGGTTCGCAATCCGCTGGCCTTTCCTTTGTTGAAATACTGATAATTGTCGAGCAGGGCCGCGATCATATTGTTGGCAGCAGTGATGGCATGAAAATCACCCGTGAAATGCAGGTTGATATCTTCCATGGGAACAACCTGGCTGTAACCACCGCCGCATGCTCCGCCTTTCATTCCGAAACAAGGGCCGAGGGAAGGTTCCCTCAGTGCAAGTCCGGTTTTCTTGCCAATTTTCCTGAGACCTTGCGCGAGGGCCACAGAGGTCGTTGTTTTACCTATGCCGGCCTTGGTTGGCGTGATAGCTGTAACCAAAATCAGCTTACAACGCTGAACCGCAGCTTCATCAATGACGTTGTAATCAACCTTGGCCTTATAGTGGCCGTATGGATTAATGGAATCTGAGGGAATACCAAGTTCGTCGGCCACTTCTGTGATCCGTCGCATCTTCGCCTCGCGGGCAATTTCGATATCGGTTTTCATGTTCGGAGTTTCTTGGTGTAATATTAAAAGTATTTAGCGGATGATTGGATACAACAAGGTATTTTTGTATCCGGAATTTTATCCGACCTCATGTCGCTATCTTTTGACAATACCGAAGTCGCCTTCCGCTCGCGCTCAAATGCCGACCTGAACCGCTCCTATCTCCTGTTCTCACTCATCAGCAATCCCTCCTGGGTAAAAACCGGAAAATGGCTGACCGAAACCGCCCTGAAGCTACACTTGCCCATCAAAGGAATCATCCGCAAAACCATCTACAAACAATTTGTTGGTGGTGAAAATATTCAGGACTGCAAGGCAACCATTGCCCAGCTGGGTAAATACGGAGTGGGCACCATTCTCGATTATTCCGTTGAGGGGAAGGAATCGGATGAAGATTTTGAGCGCACTACCGCAGAAACGATTGCCACAGTGGAAAGAGCTGCAGGAGATGCCAACATCCCATTTTGCGTTTTTAAGGTTACCGGACTGGCCCCCTTTGCGCTGTTGGAAACGATGAGTGCCGAAAAACCCCTTCAGGCTCAAGAAGAGCATGCATGGAAAAAGGTACAGGATCGTGTTAACCGCATTTGCGCACATGCCGCTTCCCTGAAAGTTCCGGTTTTCATCGATGCCGAAGAAAGCTGGATTCAGGATGCCATTGATCAGCTTGCGCTGGACATGATGCGTAAGTACAACCGGGAGCGTTGCATTGTGTATAATACCTATCAGCTTTACCGCTACGACAGACTGGATTTTCTATCCTTGAATATTCGTCAGGCAAAAGAGGAATCATTTTTCATGGGAGCCAAACTGGTAAGAGGTGCTTATATGGAGAAAGAGCGTGCGAGGGCAGAAAAAATGGGGTATACCAGTCCGATAAATCCAAACAAGGAAAGCACCGATAAAATGTTCAACGATGCCTTGAGGCTTTGTGTTCAACATATCAGCGTGGTATCATTCTGCGCAGGCACCCACAATGAAAAGAGCTCCATGCTCCTCGCTGAGCTGATGAAAGAAAACAATATCGCGCCACAAGACAAAAGGGTGTACTTTTCGCAGTTACTGGGCATGAGCGACCATATTAGTTTCAATCTCGCCGGAAGTGGTTTTCATGTGGCTAAATATGTGCCCTACGGACCGGTAAAAGAGGTGATGCCCTATTTATTCAGAAGGGCTCAGGAGAATACAAGTGTAAAAGGACAGACCGGACGAGAGCTCAGCCTGATTATCAAAGAGCGCAAGCGCCGCAAGCAGGGCTAAATTCAGAAGTTCCAGGTGAAGCCCGTAATCAGGGCACTTTGGGTGCCACCCACAGGCTCCATGCCTGCAATACGCCAGGTATTTTCATACAGGTAAGAGCGAAGTTCCGCACGCAGCATACAAGAGGGCGCCATACGGTAATTCAAACAGCATGCAGAACCGGAAACCAAATCCTTGAAGCCATTGCCGAGCATCTGATAATCGGGATCGTAAAAAGACTCAGCACGAAAGGCCAGTGAAAGCGAAGTATTGAAAAAATACTCCAGACAGAGTGAACCCTGCAACCACTGATACCTGTTCACCTTATTGGCAACTTCCAATTGATTCCAGCCGGTGTAAACCCCTGCTGCCACCTTCCATTTATTGAAGAATCCGGTATAATAAAATTCCGAGAGATAGCGCAGACGAGGCGCGAATGAATTCCCCTCGTTACCTGCATAGAGATTAAGATTAAATACATGCCTCGCGGAACGAGACCATTCAAGATTGACGAGCGCAGACTTACCATCATTTGTTTCACGAATCACCTGCCAACCATTGAGTGCATACAAACGAAG
>JBIIMV010000336.1:0-2917 GCA_044337805.1 Bacteroidia bacterium | reverse complement strand
TACACTCAGACGAATACCGGTAAAATAGTATGGAGAAAATTCAGCGGCCAATCCGCGGGAATAGAGCATCTGCAGATGGCTAAAACCATTTTCAAAAGAAACGGGAGAAGGCAGAACGCCGGCATCGAGCCAGATATTTTTCGAAGAGGACAGACAAAAGCCACCATAGGCTTCGAACAAATTCCGTAGACCTGCGGGCTCAGCAGCATAATTTTTTTCCATGAAATAGCCTACGGCAGGAGTTGCTTTAAAGCGAACACGGTCGGTTTCATAAGACACAGAGAGCCAGGCAAGATTGAGATCAAGCAGAAAAAAATTCTCAGAAAAGGTTGCAGGACGTGCAGGCGGATTAAGGGCGTTGTTTTTCGGAAATGTGCTGCGGTAATGAGAAAAAAAGTCGATACCTGCATGAATTACCGGCCTGATGGAGGCAGAGGAAAGAGAGTCGTTACCATTCGCAGGCTGGTGAAAGGCAAGCAGCAAACAGAACAGAAGCGACAGGGTAGAATGAAGAGCGCGTTTCAGAAGGAGAAGAAAAAAGTAAAAAAACTTACGGTTAGAGAGAGTCAGGAAAAAGCTCAAAGAAGAAATCCCGGCGAAACCGGGATTTCAGACACATCAGGCATCCTTTTTTGCTGCGGCTTTCTTCGCCGGTGCTTTTTTGGCAGGAGCTTTCTTTGGCGGTGCTTCCGCTACTGCTGCTGCCTTTTTGGCAATAGGCTCAGAGGCCTTTTTTCTTCTGGGGCGATTAACACCGTAAGAGCCAATTACGATTTTACCCCTTTTCGATTTTTTATCTCCTTTTCCCATGGTTGTGAAAATTTTGTTATTGCAAACCTATAAGAAATTCTCAAATACACAAATCAGTGGGCTTTTACTTTTCCATTTGAAAGAGCCATGAGATTCAAAATACGATAGAGCAAGCGAGCGGAGACATTTGCATCCCAAACATGACTGCCTGTTTCATTGATGTCGAAACCAATCAGTGTACGACCGGTCTTCACCAGATGCTCGAGCAGAAACAAAACTTCGGAAGCTTCAAAACCGCCTGCTACAGGCGTTCCGGTATGAGGACAAAGTTTTGGATCAAGCGCATCGATATCGAAACTGAGATAAACCTTCTGAGGCAAGGCCTCCACGATTTCCTCCGCAATCGACGAAAAAGACTTGCCACGATACTGCGCACCGCGTATATCTCTGTCGAACCAGGTTTGCACCTTTGAACCCGGAGCCTGCATCACCTCAACCTCTTCCTGACAATAATCGCGTATGCCGGCCTGCACAAGAATGCTAACCTGAGGAATCTGAATGGCATTGTACATGATAGAGGCATGCGACCAGGTAAATCCCTCATAAGCATTTCGTAAATCTGCATGAGCATCGAGTTGCAGAATACCGAATGAATCATGTTTTTGAGCAAGCGCCGCCATGATGCCATAAGGAGTAGAGTGGTCACCTCCCAAACCGGCAAGAAGTTTTCCCTCATCAAGGATGGCCTTGGCCCTTTGCTGCACTTGTTGATGAAACCATTCGCAGCCTCTGTTGATATCATTCAGAAAGATATGGTCATTCTCTGTCGGACCATCATCAGAGGTGAGGGCATCGATCCAACATACCGCTTTGGCGCGTAATTCTATATTTTTTTGTTCCCATTCCCCGGAGGCTTGTTCGAGGAAATAGCCCGTATGCCAGGCGTCTTTTACAAGAGGATCATACAAATCGATCTGAGCAGAAGCCTCAAGAACACGTTCGGGAGCACCGGCAGTTCCTGCATGGTAACTCACTGTGACCTCCCATGGCAGGGGAAGAACAATAATCTCTGCCTCCTCACGGGTGAAGGGAAGCCCGAAAAGTTGCTCCGATGCAGCAGGGTCGTTGGGGTTGAAGTCCAGAATTTTTTGAGATTTTCCGTTTTTACTCATGTCGCAAAGATAAGCAGGAGATTTTTGATTATGGGTTCATCATGCAAAAAGGCAAAAATTAAAATTAATTAAATTAAAAAATAATAAATTATATTAATATAAATTAATATCATATAAAAAGAAAAGCCCGACTTCACAGCCGGGCTTTTCTTAACATTGTATCAGGGATTATTTTTTACCCTTGTTTACAGTGTCTGCCAGTTCAGCACCGGCTTTGAATTTTACCACTTTTTTGGCTTTGATTTTGATTTCTTTACCGGTTTGTGGGTTACGGCCGGTACGAGCGCTGCGCTCAGAAATTCCGAAAGAACCGAAGCCAACGAGGGCAACGCGATCTCCTTTTTTCAAGGCAGTGGTAGTGGTGTGAATGAATGCATCCAGAGCTTTCTTTGCATCAGCTTTGGTTAATTCTGCGTTTGAAGCGATAGCTTCAATCAACTCTTGCTTGTTCATAGCGGTTGAAATTTGTGGTTATTGAAACGTTTAACAAGAGCAAATTTACAGGAAAATCAAGCCTTCCAAACACGTTTACACATTTTCCGTCATTTTGTTAATAAATTGCGGTTTTTGTTAATTACACGTGCTACAAAGCCCAACTGTCAAAGGATACAGGAAGTCAGGTATCTGAAACCCTTGCTGAGTGCGGGTTTGGAGACAGAAGGTTAAAAACCCCCTGAAATAAAGGCTTTCAGCGTGTTAGTCCCAGCGTAAATGTTCTGTTTTCCCGTGAAAGCCGCGCAGCCAATCCCCCGTATTCATCCTTTTCTTTCCCGCTGTCTGCCATTCTAAAATAGGCAACCAGCCCTCTGCACAGCCTGTTTCAAGTCCAGCGGCGGGTGTGATTCGTATTTTTCCTGCAACTCCATGTGCGAATTCACACACACGAGGGGCTGTGCTGAACACCTTTACCTGTACTTTTTCTTCACCCATGACCAGGGTTGACCAGGCGCCGGGAAAAGGATCCAGACCGCGGCAAAAATCATGTATCTGAGCTG
>JBIIMV010000355.1:0-2791 GCA_044337805.1 Bacteroidia bacterium | reverse complement strand
CTTAAGCGTCCTGACGATAGCGCCTGAAGTGTTTTTACCAACAAGTCACCGGCAACATATTGCATACGATCGTGAAGCTGCCCGGCTGTTTCCTCCTCTCCTATCGGCATCTCCTGCCTCATTAAAATATCACCGGTATCAATTTCACTTCCTATAAGAAAGGTTGTTACTCCGGTAATGCGCTCCCCGTTGATGATAGCATGTTGTATTGGCGCTGCACCGCGGTATTGAGGGAGTAAGGAGCCATGCGCATTGATGGTTCCCAAAGGTGGTATGGCCCAGACAACTTCGGGCAGCATGCGGAAAGCCACCACGACAAAAACATCTGCTCCAACTTCTCTAAGGGATTCAAGAAATTCTGCGTCGCGCAGTTTTGTGGGTTGCAACACCCTTAACCCATACTGTAAAGCAAGGGTTTTTACCTCAGACATTTTAAGCTGCATGCCACGTCCGGCGGGCTTGTCGGGCGCTGTAACCACTGCCGCCACTGTGAAACCTGCATCAAGAAGCGTCTGCAGACAGCAAGCAGCGAAGCCGGGTGTTCCCATGAATACCACTTTCATCGTTCAGAATTATGCCGAAAGAAAAGGAAAATCAGCACCTTTGTCAATGTTTTTCGTGACAGAATGCGTATAGATATCATCACCGTACATCCCCGACTTCTGGAAAGTCCGTTCTCGCACAGTATCATGAAACGCGCGGCTCAAAAGGGTATCGCCGAAGTGCATCTCACCGATCTGCGCGAATTTGCATTTGACAAGCACCGCACTGTTGATGATTATGCTTTCGGTGGCGGTGCAGGGATGGTGATGATGATTGAACCTATCGCCCGCTGCATCGAACATCTCAAGGCACAGCGCCATTACGATGAGGTTATCTATCTCAGCCCCGATGGTAGAACCTTCGATCAGCCCGCCGCGAACCTCCTCAGCACCAAACAAAATCTTATGATGTTGTGCGGACATTACAAAGGTGTGGATCAGAGGGTGCGCGACCTCTTTGTAACCATGGAAATTTCTATTGGAGATTATGTCATCAGTGGCGGCGAACTGGCAGCCGCTGTGATCTCGGATGCCATCATCAGGCTTATTCCGGGTGTACTCAACGATGAAACATCTGCGCTGAGCGACTCCTTTCAGGACCGGCTCCTGGCACCGCCCGTGTATACGCGTCCCGCAGATTGGAACGGGCACCCTGTTCCCGAAATCCTCACCAGTGGAAACACCCCGCTCATTGAAAAGTGGCGCGAAGAACAGGCACTGGCAAGGACACGGGAGAGACGCCCTGACCTGCTGAAAGATAATGAATAGCATTTTTAAGGTTATCCTAAGAAAAAAAAACTAAAAATGAAGCCAAACTCTCAGAGAGGTTTAACTTTGTGCCTCAATTTATCTAAAATGAAATTTACCCGTTTCGCTGCCCTATTCATGATGACTGGCTTAATCATCAGCTCAATCATCGGCTGCGGCCCTGAAGAACCTAAAGTTAACCGTGAAGCAGATAGCCTTGCAGCATTAAACCGCTCTATGGGTGAAAGTTTATCAGAAAAAGACAGCAGCATGTCGGAACTGATTGCCGCCTTCAATGAGATTCAGGAAAACATGGCCTACATCAGACAGAAGCAGGGTATGATTACCGATGTTGCATCAAAAGGCGGAGACGTTGAATCAAAGAAAAAGACGATTCTCGATGGCATGCAGTCTATCAACAGCATCATGGACGAGAACAAAGCCAAGGTAAAAGGACTGACTGACAAACTTTCGAAGTCGAATGCCAAGATTGGAGAGCTTGAAAAATTTGTCAATAATCTAAACGCACTTGTAACACAGAAAGATTCAGAGATTGTAGTGCTTAAGACTGACCTTGAAACCAAGAACTTCCAGATTGGAGAATTAAACAGACGTGTGGAAGGCCTTAAGCAGGAATCCACCTCCAAAACCAAGATGCTCAACACGGCATATTTTACTGCCGGTACGAAGAAAGAACTCAGCGACAAGGGAGTGATCACCCGGGAAGGTGGATTCATTGGTCTCGGAAAACGCGAAAAACTATCCGACCAGTTTAATACCTCCAACTTTCAAAAAATCGATATTTCAGAGTTCAAATCACTCAAGCTGGAGGCAACAAAGATTAAGCTGATCACCACGCATCCTGCCGGCAGCTATGTCATTCAGTCTAAAGATGCCACCACCACCCTCATCATAAACGATGAGAAGGCCTTTTGGTCGGCAAATAAATACCTGGTGGTACTTATAGAGAAGAAATAATCACGATGCTTCATTAAAAGCGGCTCATGCAGGCATGCATGAGCCGCTTTTTTTTGCCCCGGGAGAAGAACCAACTTCAGCATTTCCTCTTTTCAATGGTTTGGCGACGAACCTTTCATCAGGCATTTTGTTCCTTCTTCATGGCAGAATATCTCATCATTGGAGCTTCATCAGGTATCGGTGCGGCACTTGCAGAAATGCTGGTTGCAGAAGGTCATCAGGTGACAGGAACCGGAAAAACAAACCTCCCCTCAACCCCGGGCATAAGAGGCTTTATCTATGATGTAAAACAAGATGGCTTTCCCGAGGGTATGATACCTGAAAAATTAGACGGTCTGGTGTATTGTCCGGGAAGCATTCTTCTTAAACCCTTCAACAGGCTAAAAACAGAAGAATTTATTGAAGACATGCAGCTGCAGCTAGTTGGCGCAGTGAAGGTATTGCAACAGGCATACCCCTCACTTGCACGCGGGAATCAATCTTCGGTAATACTATTCAGCTCACTGGCAGCAGGAACAGGATTG
>JBIIMV010000128.1:0-5055 GCA_044337805.1 Bacteroidia bacterium | reverse complement strand
TCGCCAGTATTGCACTTGGTCTTATTACCATTCTCTTTCACGGCCTTACCCCTTCAGAACTTATTGGCATTCCCGGAGCACAATCCTGGTTATGGCTCAGTTTATCGGGACTTTTAGGACTTTCTTTGGGAGACTATTTTTCGTTCAGGGCATTTGCCAGACTTGGAGCAAGAAACAGCAGTGTTTTCTCGACCCTGGCCCCCGGAGCAGCACTTCTGGTGGCCTTTTTGCTCAGAGGGAGCATTCCCCGCATATTTGAAATAGCCGGGATGCTCGTTACGTTAGGTGGTGTATACCTACTGCTCTTTCTTCAAAACCGCGATACACCGGCAGAGCGAATGGATAAAAGAGGAATTACAGACGCAGTCATGGCAGCTTTATGTCAGGGAGCCGGACTTGTTTTTTCAGAAATCGGCATGGAGGCATCTGTGGAGCTGGAGCCGGTGCATGCGGCCTTCATGAGGATGTTTTCAGGGTGTATCGTACTTTATGTTATTGCTTTCTCCACCGGACGTTTGGGCATGCTGCACAAGAGCGTACTCAAAGGCGGAAGCAAGGCCGGGAGCATGCTTTTGGCAGGAACCCTTTTTGGTCCGGTTCTCGGAAATACCCTCGCCATGCTGGCAGTAAAACATCTTGCCGCGCCGGTCGCACAGACCATTTTTTCGCTTGTGCCCATCATGGCCATTCCCCTGTCAGCCATTTTTAACAAAGAAAAAATCAGTTTAAACATGGTTTGGCCTGCACTTATCGCCTTCCTTGGTGTTGTGATCCTGGTGATTAGCTGAAAAATCTGTTCGGCAATACCAAAACATCTCAAGATGAAGACACATTCACCATGGTGCATTTGTCTTTAACATCCACAAAATTCATCATCCGGAAAATGCCGGCTTAAGTCCATGCTTAAGCATTTTTTAGGCAGCTTTTAATTGTCTTTGATATTGAAAACACAATCGGAACGACAAATTATGTCATTTTAAAAAAACTTGTCTGAATATTTAACTAACTTTAAGATTGAATTATTCATGATGATTGAATTTTCAGAGAAACAATACATGCGAATTCCCATTCTTTGGATGGCCTTGTTGGGAGTCGGAGCAATACTTGTTTACGGGACCTTCAGGCAAATACTAGCCGGAGAAATGTTCGGAAATCACTATGTTTCAGATTTAAGTCTGGTTATATTAACTATTTTATACTTTATTTTCATTTATCTTTCATCACGCATACATCTATCCGTAAAAATAGTCCCCCATGGAATCCAATATCGTTTTTTTCCCTTTCAGATAAAAGAGAGAATCATCCCATTCTCTGACATTAAGGTTGCCGAAGTAAGGGAATTCCGTCCTTTCTCTGAGTTTGGAGGCTGGGGAATCAGGAACAAAGGGAAAAAATATGCTTATACCGTATCAGGAAAAATCGGAATAGAATTTCATCTGAAAAGCAGCAAAAGTATTTTGATCGGAACACAACGCAAAGATGACTTCGCTGATGCAATGCGCGCAGCAGGTTTAGTCATAAGCAGGACCTATTTTGATTAAAGATATGGCCGTTACGTTGAGACCCTGGAAAACCGATGACCTGGAAAGCCTGGTATACATTGCCAACGACGAGCGGATTCCCGCCTTTCTCACCGATGGTTTTCCTTCCCCTTACACCCACCAAGACGGACAATCATTTCTTGAGACCGCCGTGCTTGCGCCCTTTCCTTTGATGCTCGCCATTGAATCAAATGGTTTTCTTGCCGGGGGCATAGGAGTGTATCCACGAAACGACATTTACCGGCTAAACGGAGAATTGGGTTATTGGCTTGGCTGCGATTTCTGGGGATATGGAATTGCCACAGAAGCCATACGGCAGATGGTTTCCTATACCTTTAGCCATACTGCAATAACCAGAATTTTTGCCACCCCTTTTCCACACAATATCGCATCCATTCGCGCACTGGAAAAAAACGGTTTTTTTCTTGAAGCACGTTTCGAAAAAACACTCATCAAGCACGGACAGCTTATGGATGAGCTGGTCTATGCCATTCGCAGGAGCGAAATTCCTTTTTATTAGCCCAATTCACTAGTCTCATTTTTAAAGGCTTTTATCTGTACTTTTTAAATATTTATCGAATAATCATGCGCCGACAAAAATCCAATGGTGACAACTGCCAAACAAGCCCTGATGAATATGAAAAGGGCTGACAGAACAGGTCTGTTAAAGCATCATTAATTAACTTGCCCGACGCCTGATCTGTGTCGGTGATTTTGCTAAATTCGCGCCTCATTTGTGGTCTCCCCTCCGCCTATGGATCGTTTCAAAAAAGAATCACTAAATCTTCTCAGTAACATTGCTGATTCGATTTCCAAGGCAACCGATGCTCAAACTCTTTCCGATGCCTTGTTTCGTGTTGTAGATGATTTTGTCGACGTACCCTATAGTTCTATTTTTCTTTGGGACTTTCAGGAAAACAGGCTCAGACTATACGCCAACAAGGGATTTTCGCAGGAAGACCGACTCAGCAGTGAACGAACCGCCATGGACCGTCATCCGGGATGGGTATTCACACACCGCGAAGCTTTACATGTGCGGGATATGGACAATGAACCGGTACCGGGCTTTGTTCAGTCAGGACCGAGAGCCTTTAAAGTTCGTTCACGTCTCTGGTTACCTATCAGTACCACAGACCGATCACTGGGAGCCTTTGGTTTTGCAAGTCAGGAAACCGATTTCTTTACCGATGAGCACAAAAACATACTCAACCTGGTTTGCAGGCTTGCCGGAAATATTTACTCCAATATCGTTTTCTCACAGTCGGAAAAACAATACATCGAAGACATAAAAATCTCGATGAAGAAGATCCAGGATGCCTCCAATGCGCAGCAGAACTTCATTGCCAAGATGAGTCATGAAATGCGTACGCCACTCAATGGCATCATTGGCATGTCGGAATTGCTTAAAAATACCAAACTCGCCGAAGACCAGTCTTACCTGGTTGACATCATCAACGATCAATCCGTTATACTGTTAAGCCTCATTAACGACATCCTCGATATCTCGAAAATCGAGACCGAGGAATTCAGACTTGTAAGATTTCCCTTCAACCTGATTGAAACCCTTCAAAGCACTATAAAGTCGCACAGCTTGCAGGCTCAGCAGAAAGGACTGAAACTCATAGAGGCCATTGATCCCTATTTACAGTTTTTTGTATTGAGCGATGCACTTCGCTTTTCCCAGATCATCAACAACCTCCTCAGCAATGCGATTAAATTTACCAGAGAAGGACAGGTTAGAATTTCTGCAAAACTCCTTACGGAAAACGACACCAACTGCCGCATTTGCCTTGAGGTTGAAGACAGCGGTATAGGAATAGACCCCGAGAAGCTGGATGCTATTTTCGGCCGATTCGTTCAAGCAGATGATTCGATATCCAGAAACCAGGGTGGCTCCGGCCTCGGCTTATATATCACCCGTGAACTGATTCACAAAATGGGTGGATTTATTGAGGCAAAAAGCACACCCGGTAAAGGAAGCACCTTTCGCGTCGAGCTTGAATTGGAAAAAGTAAAAGATTCTCAGAGCAGCAGCAAAGCCTCTTCCAGCTACGTCTTCAACGACCTTCGAATACTGGTGGTGGAAGACAACATCGTGAACAGTTTCTACCTACAATCAGTCCTTCAGGCGCAGGGCGCAGGGGTAGAATGTGCAACAGATGGTCAACAGGCGGTAGATTTATGCCGCGAAAAATCCTTTGACCTCATTCTCATGGACCTTCAGATGCCCATCATGGACGGCATCACGGCATCATCCAATATCAGAAATGAACTGAAAAATCAAACACCAATACTCGCTCAATCGGCAAACACGGTTCAGAAAGATATTGAAGCCTGCTATGCAGCAGGGGTTAACGATTATATTTCCAAGCCTTTCTCCCCCAGCCAGCTCAGCACCAAGATTGCACTTATGCTTAAGTTGCAAAGCAGGGAAGAGAAAGAAAAATCGCTAGCAGCCGAAACGACTGAATCACATCCCGTCAGGCAAAAGGCACTCGAGCTGTCGCATCAGAACGTTGAAATGGCCGAAAATTTGCTCCGTTTGTTTATACGGGAACTCCCAAAAACCAACATCGCTCTTCGAGAAGCGCAGGCGGAGAAAGATCTCAAAAGCCTGAACAAACTTGGGCACAAATACAAATCCTCCTTCCGGCTTTTTAATCTTGAAGAGGCCGCTCTTCTTTGCCTTCGCCTAGAGAAAACCACAGAAGAAAGTTTGCGCTGGGAAGAAGTGGAAGAACTCATCAGCGGAATAGAGCATATTGCAAATTCTATTATCAAAGAATTCGAAAGTCTTACCTCTTGAAACAAACCAATATTCAGCATCCCGAGTCCATAGGACTGGCTGTAGACGTCTTCGAATCTTCCTTTCCGATTATCATGATTGAGCTTCGGAGTGTTTATGGCTTGATTGCCCCCAACACCCCTGTAGGTATTCTTGCACTAAACGAATGCAAACAACGGAAGCCGGGCAAGCACTACGGCAGTATCACCGGAAATGCGGAGGATCTGGCAAGACTTGCACAAATACCTCCGATACCCTATTCTGAGCTGGAAGGCTTCATTTTAAGACTTCCCGTGAGAGAAGATTCTCATCCATCAGTATCAAAACAAAATACGCATCAGGTTTTGTTCGATGTCCCCGTTGTCAGGAACTTCATTACCAGTCTGGAACATGCGAGCAATGCAAAGCCACTGTCGCTGAATTTTTGCCATTCTGGTTATGCCGGACCACTGTGCACCAGTGCCAATATGAGCGGAGACATTAGCGGTTCCATCACCCTCGAAGAAGATGCCATTCACTTTGGAAGAGAGAGAGCCATTCCGCTGTTATTACAAACCGGAATAAAGGGAACAAAAAGAGGCTCTTACCCAATATTTAGCTTTAACGGGACTCAGTTTGCTGAAGAAAGGAATGGTCCGGATGCAGCATTTTTGCTGGAGAAACTAAACAGACTATTATTAGCTTGAAGAGAATATAAGGAAAGTTCAGAAGAGCAGGGCTATATGCCAC
>JBIIMV010000127.1:0-5062 GCA_044337805.1 Bacteroidia bacterium | reverse complement strand
TTGGTAACCTTGAACTCGTCTGCGAGATTGAAAATCTGCAGAATGTCCTTGTCGCTCTCGTATCCGATTGCTCTGAGCAGCGTAGTTACAGGAAGCTTTTTCTTCCGATCGATATAGGCATACATGACATTGTTAATGTCAGTTGCGAATTCGATCCAGGAACCCTTGAACGGGATGATCCGAGCAGAGTAGAGCTTCGTGCCATTGGCATGCCTGCTTTGACCGAAGAAAACTCCGGGAGAGCGGTGAAGCTGAGATACAATGACTCTTTCTGCACCATTAACAACAAAGGTTCCTTTAGGAGTCATGTAAGGAATGGTGCCCAGATAAACATCCTGAATGATTGTTTCAAAATCTTCATGCTCAGGGTCTGTGCAATACAACTTCAACTTTGCCTTGAGGGGCACGCTGTAGGTTAATCCTCTTTCGATACACTCATCGATGGTGTATCTGGGTGGATCCACGAAATAATCGAGGAATTCCAGCACGAAATTGTTTCGTGCATCCGAGATCGGAAAATTCTCAGAGAAAACCTGAAAAAGGCCTTCGTTCTTCCGATTTTCGGGAGTCGTTTCCAGTTGGAAGAAATCCTGGAATGACTCAATCTGAACATCCAGAAAATCCGGGTAAGGAACCTGATTCTTCAGGGAGGAAAAGCTTACCCTTTTCGGTGTTTGTGCTTGATGAGTTGCCAATGTTTAGGGTATTGTAAGAAAGTAAAACGTCTGGACGATCCCAAACAGGGAAACCTCCAGAGATTTTCGGTCTCTGGAGGTGCGGAATACAGGAGGTATGTTCCCGGATTTACTTAACTTCAACCTCGGCACCGGCTTCGGTAAGTTGAGCTTTAATGGCTTCAGCCTCCTCCTTGGAAACACCTTCCTTAACAGGCTTCGGTGCACCATCTACGAGATCTTTAGCTTCTTTAAGCCCGAGACCGGTGATGTCTTTTACCACTTTAACAACGCCGAGTTTTGCACCTCCGGCATTCTTAAGGATTACATCAAAAGTGGTTTTTTCAGCGGCAGCAGGTGCAGCGCCTCCTCCTCCCGGAGCGGCTACAGCTACGGCGGCAGCCGCAGGCTCGATTCCGTATTCATCTTTAAGGATTTGAGCCAGTTCGTTTACCTCTTTAACTGAGAGGTTAACCAGTTGTTCAGCGAAAGCTTTCAGGTCAGCCATTGGTATTGATTTGTGTGGGATTTATGATTTGATTGATTTTGCTTTGAATTACTCGGGACGATCACCGAGGGTTTTAACGATACCTGCAAGTTTGTTCTTACCGGACTGAAGTGCGGAAATAACATTTTTGGCAGGAGATTGGAGAAGCGCGATAACGTCTGCAACGAGTTCGTTCTTGGATTTGATGGCCACAAGAGAGTCGATCATGTGATCGCCTAAGTAGGCACTTTCTTCAACCCATGCTGCCTTCAATAATGGACGATCATTGGTCTGACGGAACTCCTTAATAAGTTTTGCCGGTGCATTGCCAACCTCGCAGAACATAATGGATGTGGATCCGGAAAGTGCAGGAAATAGTTCGCTGTAATCTTTTCCGGTACGCTCAAATGCCTTACGCAAGAGGGTATTTTTTACCATTCGCAGTCGGATGTTTTGGTTGAAGCATTTGCGACGCAAATCGTTATTCTTGGCAACGGTTAAGGTTGATATATCAGTCAGATAGAAATTGGGATTACCGTTGATCTCGGTTACCAATTCATCGATAAGTTGATTCTTTTCTTCTTTTCTCATGATTCGGAGGTGCTGAAATCGAGATTACCCGATTGATTTGGTTTCAATTTGAATGCCCGGGCTCATGGTGCTGCTGAGGAAAACACTCTTGATATATGTTCCCTTTGCGGCGGACGGCTTGAGCTTTAGGATAGTTTGCAGCAACTCATTGGCATTTTCAGCAATCTTTTCACTTGCGAAGGAAACCTTACCAACAGAAGCGTGAATGATGCCTGATTTGTCAACCTTGAAGTCAATTTTTCCGGCCTTTACTTCCTGTACTGCTTTGCCAACATCCAATGTTACTGTACCGGTTTTAGGGTTGGGCATAAGTCCACGTGGACCGAGAATTTTTCCCAATGCTCCTACTTTTCCCATAACATTTGGGGTGGTAATGATAACATCAATGTCGGTCCATCCTGCACGGATTTTATCAATATACTCATCAAGTCCAACGTGGTCAGCGCCGGATTGTCTTGCCTCCTCCTCTTTGTCAGGCGTGCAGAGTACAAGAACTCGTTTGGTTTTTCCTGTTCCGTGCGGAAGGGTTACGATACCTCTAACCATCTGATTGGCTTTTCTTGGGTCAACACCGAGTCTAACACTCAGGTCAACCGAGGCATCAAACTTTGTGAAAGTGATATCTTTCACAAGCTTGGAGGCTTCATTCAGCGAGTAGGCTTTACTCCTGTCAAAAAGCGCATCTACTTTTTTTCTGTTTTTGGTGATTTGCGTCATCTCAAAATCTTTTTTTGGGCTATAATCAACTCTTCGATAGAGGATTCTCGCCAGTTACGGTGATACCCATGCTTCGTGCTGTTCCGGCTACCATGCTCATGGCAGACTCAACGGTAAAACAATTCAGGTCAGGCATTTTGTCCTGAGCGATGGTTCTGACCTGCTCCCAGGTTACAGATCCGACTTTCTTGCGGTTTGATTCAGCAGATCCGGACTTCACTTTTGAAACCTCAAGCAGCTGAGCAGCCACAGGTGGGGTTTTAATGATGAATTCGAACGATTTGTCTGAATACACAGTAATGAGTACCGGCAGAATCTTTCCGGCTTTTTCCTGAGTCCGGGCATTGAATTGTTTGCAGAACTCCATGATGTTGACTCCCTTGGAACCCAGTGCAGGGCCGATGGGAGGCGCGGGGTTGGCAGCGCCACCCTTCACCTGAAGTTTAACAAATCCAGTTATTTCCTTTGCCATTTTGGTGGTTTATGAGGTTCGTTATTCTTTTTCTACTTGCATGTAGCTCAATTCGAGCGGGGTCTTACGACCAAAAATTTTCACCATCACCTTCAGTTTTTTCTTCTCTTCATTAATTTCTTCAATTACTGCTGAGAAACTGTTGAATGGTCCATCCACAACTTTCACTGTTTCTCCAACAATGAAAGGTATTTTCAACTCTTCATCTTTTTCGGCAAGTTGGTCAACTTTACCGAGTATTCGGTTTACCTCTGCCGGTCTGAGAGGCAGTGGGTCACCATTCTTATCACCCAGAAAACCAATTACACCGGTGATATTTTTGATTGCGTGAGGAATCTCTCCAATGAGTGCTGCTTCAATCAGGATGTAACCCGGAAAGAAACTCCTTTCTTTACTAATTTTTTTCCCATTTCTGATTTGATAAATCTTTTCCATGGGAATCAGAACCTGAGAAACATAGTCCGAGAGGTTGAGGCGGTTGATTTCAACCTCAATGTACTGTTTCACCTTTTTTTCCTTACCGGAAATGGCGCGTACAACGTACCATCTTTTGACGGTGTCGGCAGAAGTGCCTGCTCCCTGTTCTGTTGTCTCAGTCATGATTAGCCTGCGATTTTATAGAGGTTTTCCATCACAAACTTGAAGCTTGAGTCCATCGCAAGCACCAATAATGCAATGATCAGGGAAGCAACCATTACTATGGTGGCACTGTTAAACAGTTCAGGCCGCGTTGGCCAGGATACCTTATTGTACAGCTCGTCGTAGGTTTCGGCGAGGTATGCTTTTAGTTTGTTCATGGTCTTTTCAGACTTCTAGCACGGGTGGAGAGATTCGAACTCCCATCAACGGTTTTGGAGACCGCTATTCTACCCTTGAACTACACCCGTTTGTTTGATGATTCAGGGGCAGTGGGAAACGGTTGCCCGTTTCCCATTGTCTCCTGAAAAAAATTATTTGACGATTTCGATAACCTGTCCGGCACCAACGGTACGTCCTCCTTCACGGATAGCGAAACGGAGTCCTTTATCCATTGCCACAGGCACGATCAACTCAACAGTAATCGTTACGTTATCACCGGGCATTACCATTTCGCGACCATCAGGAAGCTGGATTTCTCCGGTTACGTCTGTTGTACGCAAGTAGAACTGTGGACGGTATTTGTTGTGGAAAGGAGTATGACGACCACCTTCTTCCTTCTTCAGTACGTATACTTCAGCCTTGAAAACAGTGTGAGGTGTGATAGATCCGGGCTTTGCGATTACCATACCACGGCGAATATCTTTCTTGTCGATACCACGCAGAAGGAGACCAACGTTGTCACCGGCTTCTCCACGATCGAGGAGCTTACGGAACATTTCAACACCGGTTACAACTGATTTCATTTTTGTATCCTGCATACCAATGATTTCAACCTCATCACCTGAGTTGATAACGCCGGTTTCGATTCTTCCGGTTGCAACGGTACCGCGACCTGTGATCGAGAATACGTCTTCAACCGGCATGAGGAATGCCTTTTCTACATCACGGGGAGGAATTGGAACGAAATTGTCGACTGCATCCATGAGTTCGAGAATTTTAGGAACCCAGTTAGCGTCTTTGTTAAGACCGCCGAGTGCAGAACCACGAATGATGGGCGTATTTTCACCATCGAATTGGTAAAAACTCAACAGGTCACGGATTTCCATTTCAACAAGGTCGAGCAGTTCAGGATCGTCAACCATGTCTACTTTGTTCATGAAAACAACGATTTTAGGTACACCAACCTGACGGGCAAGCAGGATGTGCTCGCGGGTCTGTGGCATAGGACCATCAGTTGCAGCTACAACCAGGATGGCACCGTCCATCTGAGCGGCACCTGTAACCATGTTTTTAACATAGTCAGCGTGACCGGGACAGTCAACGTGTGCGTAGTGTCGGTTGGCTGTTGCGTATTCAACGTGTGCGGTATTGATGGTAATACCTCTTTCTTTTTCCTCCGGAGCGTTGTCGATTGAGGAGAAATCGCGGGCTTGAGCAAGACCTTTATCAGCCAGAACTGCAGTGATAGCAGCGGTGAGGGTGGTTTTACCGTGGTCAACGTGCCCGATGGTTCCAATGTTCACGTGCGGCTTGGAACGGTCG
>JBIIMV010000126.1:0-5068 GCA_044337805.1 Bacteroidia bacterium | reverse complement strand
TCACATTAACAGGAAGATTAGGAAGGTTGAAACTGATGTTGTTCCACGTGTTACCGCCATTTGGGGAGTAAAAAATTTTAGCTCCGCTGACCATGCCGGCGAAGGCCACATAGACTTGTTGTGGGTTATTCGGGTTGATGGCGATGGCTGTCGGGTAGAGTGAGTCGGGCAGACCGGCAGTAATATTTTGCCAGGTATTCCCTGAGTTTGTTGAGCGGAAAACGGCGGAAGGTTTATTGAGTTCGAAACGAATTCTCTTTGCTGCATAGATGGTTGTTTCACCCGGTGATGCAGCGAGGGCGCATATTTCCTGAGAAGAAAAAGCGGAAGGCATTGCGGACAGGCTTGTCCATGACATTCCATTGTCGGTAGATTTTGTGACGTCGATAAATCCTGCAAGCAGCACATCGGGTGTTGTTCCTCTTACGATTGGTGTTGTCCATTCTCCGCTTTGCCCGAGTCCGGGATCAATGTTCATGAAAGAATTTCCTCCATCATTGGAGAGCGCGAAATATCCGTACTGCGCGGAACCTATGATGTTTCCGGGATTATTCGGATCTATGTCATTGTCCATGCCATCACCACCAACAACGGTTTGCCAGTTGCTTCCGTTGTTGAGGAAGGAACCGTTGTCTTGCGCACCTGCGATGACGTTATTTGCAGAATTTTGGGAGCTCGACAGGCGATAGAAAGAGGTTACGTTCATTCCGTTGCTGATGCTGTGATCCCATACTGTTGGCCAGTTTCCTGAGGTCCAGTCGTGCAAAACAAAGTTGTTTGTTTTGGAGATTCCTCCATCATGTGCCACGAAGATTTCTCCTGTGGTTGGTTGAAATTTTATTTGATGGATATCGGCATGTATGGAGGGACCGTATTGGGTTGTCCAGTGTGAACCGGGCTGGAAGGTGACACCTCCATCACTGCTTCCCCACATGTTTACGCCGCCTGTGATAATAAAATTTGGATTGCTTGGTGACACGGCGAGGCCGAGGTCATAGGTGCCTTGCCCACCTGATGAAAATCCTTCATTCCATTCCAGGATATTTGGCGAGGAGCTTGTCTGGATCCATGTTATTCCTGCATTGTCGCTTCGGTAGCATCCGTACATTCCCTCATTGATATCTACTGCGAGGGCGTAAATTTTGTTGTTGTCAGAAGGAGCTATGGCCAGTTCAATTCTTTGAACATCACCGATACCGGGGATTCCGCTGTTGAGGGTTGTCCAGGTATTGCCGAAGTCAAGGGATTTATAGATGGCAGCATAGCCGGCATTGGCGGGCGCGACCCAACCTGAGGTGGCGTAGATTGTCTGCGCTGATACCGGGTCACGTTCCATGTCCCAGTAGAGGGAATCGTTGATGAGTGTGAAGTTTGTTCCTCCGTTGTTGCTGCGGTACATTCCTGAAACGCCACATGCGAGCACCTGCTGGTTATTAAGCGGATTTACGATAATTTTCCTGATCAGTGTTTGATCACCCTGGGTTAATTGGAAGGTTAGGGCTGTTGGGTTCCAGGTATTTCCTCCATCGGTTGATTTGTAAACACCGAGGCCGTAGTGGGTATTGCGTTTTCTTGCATCCAGTTCAAGCGATACGCCGATATATTCGAAATCGCAAAGTGAAATGTAAATAATATTCGGGTTAGTGGGGTCAATACAAATGTCAGAGATGCGTGTGATCGGCAGCTGGTCTGTGAGTGGTGTATATGTTTGACCGCCATTGATGGTTTTCCAGAGGCCGCCCTGTGCCACGCCGACATAAAAGATATCCGGATTACTGGGGTGAAAGGCCATGCAATTGACACGGCCTATTCCGTTTTCCATGTAGAAGGTGCTATTGACGGGAACATTGAAGGGACCGAATGGCAGCCAGTTCACGTTTATCTGACTTCGGGAGTTCAGGTTTTGCATTTGTATGGCTTCTTCCACTGCCTTATAGTAGACTGAAATGCTACCAGGGTTGCCGGAGCCATCATTTTTCATCATGATGTCATGTTCCCAGCGTTTGAATCTTTTCCAGCCTTTTTCATTTTTTAGATTACGGCCCGATTTCCAGTTTTCGAAACGTGCCTGCAGGTCGGTGAAGTTTTTTGCGGGCTTGTTTTTGTCGGTAAGGAAGGGCTGAGCAATACCTGTGATGGCAGATGCCAGAATACAGCAGAGCAGAAATTGTTTTTTCATTTTTTTTTGAATCAAAGCATTTCGAAAATTCCGGCTGCGCCTTGTCCGGTACCTACGCACATCGAGACCAGTCCATATTTTTCTTTACGACGTTTCATTTCATTGAACAGTTGAACCGAGAGTTTTGCGCCACTGCAACCGAGCGGATGCCCGAGCGAGATTGCTCCTCCGTTCACGTTGGTAATTTCCTGATTGATATCGAGTTCGCGCATCACTGCGAGTGATTGAGAGGCGAAAGCTTCATTGAGTTCGATGAGACCGATATCTTTTAGTTGAATACCCGCTTTTTGCAGTGCTTTGGGTATTGCTGCAACCGGACCAATACCCATGATGCGCGGAGGAACGCCGGCAACGGCATAAGACACCATGCGGGCGATAGGCTTCAGTTGATGTTGCTTGAGAAATTTTTCACTCACAATCATGACGAAAGCTGCGCCGTCGCTTGTCTGCGATGAATTGCCTGCTGTTACGGATCCTTTGGCATCGAAAACCGGCTTTAGTTTTGACAGTGCTTCAGCATTGGTATCAGCGCGAGGACCTTCATCGGTTTCCACGGTATATGTTTTAGATTTTCTTTTTTCGTTTTCATCCAGGTATACTTCCTGAACACTGACCGGAGCAATTTCATCCTTGAATTTTCCGGACTGTATGGCAGCGACAGCAAGCTGATGTGAACGGAGTGCGAACTGATCCTGGTCGTCGCGTGAGACATGATATTGAGTGGCTACAGCCTCAGCGGTGAGTCCCATGCCCCAATAATAATCGGCATGTGAGCGTGCAACTTCGAAGTTAGGCACCACTCTCCACCCACCCATTGGAATGAGGCTCATACTTTCAGCACCACCGGCAATGATACAATCTGCCTGTCCGGCGTGTATTCTGGAGGCTGCAATGGCAATTGTTTCAAGACCCGAAGAGCAGTAACGGTTGACCGTCATTCCCGGCACCTTGTCTGAGTTGAAGGCCAGCAGGGAGATAAGTCTTCCCATGTTAAGTCCTTGCTCGGCTTCGGGCATCGCATTTCCAACGATTAGATCGTCGACGAGTTCAGGAGAAACGGAGGGGTTTTCCTTCATCAGGTGTTGAATAACTGCTGCGGCGAGGTCGTCAGGTCTTGTGAAGCGGAAGCCTCCCTTATTTGCTTTACCGACAGCGCTGCGGAATCCGGATACTATATAAGCGTTCATGATGAATCAGTTTCTGAGGATTTTTCCTCCGGTTAAGATGGATTGAAGTCTTTGCAGGGTTTTCTTTTCTCCGCATAATGAGAGAAAAGCTTCACGTTCAAGGTCGAGGAGGTATTGTTCAGAAACCAGAGTAGGTTGTGAGAGGTCTCCACCGCACAACACCCAGGCCAGTTTCTGTGAGATAAGCGCATCGTGTTCACTGATATAATGACCACTGAGCATAGAGTCAGCGCCGAGGTAGGCCAGTCCGAGGCCTTGTCGGCCGAGCACTCTGATATCTTTACGTTTCACAGGTGGCACATAGCCATCGTTTACCAGATTCATACAGGCTGTTTTTGCTTCCGAGAGAAGTCTGTTTCTGGAGACCACCACTTCATCGCATCCTTTTCGAAGGTAACCGAGGTCAAATGCCTCATGTGCAGATGTGGATACCTGCGCTTGACCGATGGTGAGGAATCTTGCTCTGAAAGCATTGAGTTCGATATCACCTTCTTTGATATCGTCGGATAGTCTTAAAGCGAACTCTTTGGTACCACCACCTCCGGGAATAAGTCCAACACCAAATTCAACCAGTCCCATATAGGTTTCAGCGTGGGCAAGGACTTTGTCGGCATGCATGCTCATTTCACAGGATCCGCCGAGAGCCATGTTATGAGGAGCTACCACCACGGGAATGCCTGAGTAGCGGACACGCATCATGGTATTTTGAAAAGCTTTGATAGCAAAGTTGAGTTCATCCCATTCTTGTTCAACGGCCATCATGAAAATCATACCAACATTTGCGCCGGCGCTGAAGTTGGCTCCTTCATTGCTTATGACAAGGCCATTGAAATCCTTTTCAGCCAGGTCAATGGCTTTGTTTACTCCTGCGATAACTTCTCCGCCGATAGAGTTCATTTTTGTGTGGAACTCCACATTCAGAATACCGTCACCGATGTCGGTGATGGTTGTTCCGGCATTTTTCCAAACAGTATTTGTTTTTCTTAGATTGTTGAGCAGGATAAAGTCGGATGTTCCCGGGATTTCAGAATACTTATTATCTATTTGGTTATAGTATTTTTGTTTATTTTCTTCTATTTTATAGAAATGTTCATATCCATTTTTTGTCATTTCTCTCACCCAGGGGCTAATCTCGTAGCCTGATTTTTCCATAGCAGCGATGCTGGAGCTTAGTCCGGCTGCTTCCCATAGTTCGAAGGGACCCAGTTCCCAGCCGAAACCGGCCTGCATGGCGGCATCAATTTTATAGACCTCGTCACTTATTTCGGGAACGCGAAATGAGACATAGGAGAAAAGTGCGAAAAGGCTTTTTCTGAAGAAATCGCCGGCTTTATCCTCTCCGCTCAGCAATACGGGAATTCGTTCTTTCAGATTTTCGATTTGTTTGGATTTTTCCAGGGTTGCGAACCTCACCTTTTTCTGAGCCTTGTATTCCAGAGTCTCGAGATCTAGAGCGAGAATTTCGGTGGCGCCGGATTCATTTTTCGTTTTTTTGTAGAATCCCTGTTTCGTTTTATCACCCAGCCATTTATTGGCAATCATGGTTTCGAGGTAGGAGGGGAGAACGAAATTGCGGCGTGCTTCATCGTCAGGACAATTCTCTGCGAGACCTTTCGCGACGTGCACAAGGGTATCCAGACCCACGACATCGCAGGTTCTGAACGTTGCCGACTTAGGTCTTCCCAAAGCGGGTCCGGTCAGT
>JBIIMV010000124.1:0-5113 GCA_044337805.1 Bacteroidia bacterium | reverse complement strand
ATCCTTTCTTTAGCCTATATAGCCCTCATAATAAGTTATGATTACCTGTTTTGTCTCCTGTTTAAAATTGAGATAACGTAAAAGCCTCCCGGATTGCTTGTGATAAATTAATTTTTGTAACACTTTGTAATTCAATTATATATACATGATTTTGCAAGGTGTTGACCCCTGTTTTATGCAGCTGTATTTTTTTGCGCTAAGCTGTTCTTAACGTTGTGTTAACATTGGCAACCTGCTTAATAAGAATCTCCTAACATTCTCTCTTTATTCTATTTACACCTTTGCTTCACATTTGCCGCAGAAACTTAAAGACAATGAAAAACTTTTACACAACCTGTCTCTTGCTTCTCTCGGGTCTGTGCTCAGTGGCACAAACAACGGTGAACATTACAGATGCTGACCTGGTAGCGGGTCAAACTTACAACTGGACCCGTAACAACATTTACCTGCTCGAAGGTACGGTATTCGTTGAAGATGGTGCCACTCTCAATATTGAGGCCGGTACACTCATAAAATTTAAACCCAATATCAGCGGCACTGAACCCTCTGCCCTGATTATCTGCCGTGGCGCAAAAATTTTCGCCAATGGTACCGTGAACGATCCTATCATCTTTACCGCTGAAGTTGATGATGTCACAGACCCTAACGACCTCGGTCCTGCCGATAACGCTTTGTGGGGTGGTGTCGCTATTCTCGGTAAAGCAACAACTTCTAAAAACGGTAACTCTGAGGTTAACCTCGAAGGTATACCAACCACTGAACCTCGTGGTGTATATGGCATGCCTGCCGGACAAAACGTAGACAACGACAATTCAGGTATCATGCGCTATTGCTCCATCCGTCACGGTGGAAGCGCACTTACCTCCGGAAGTGAACTCAATGGTCTTTCTCTCGGTGCTGTTGGCTCAGGCACAACGCTCGAGTACATCGAAATTTACGCCAACTCTGATGATGGTATCGAATTCTTCGGTGGTACCGTTAACCTGAAATATGCTGCAGTGGCTTTCGTTGAAGACGATTGTTTCGATTGGGATGAAGCATTCACCGGTAAAGGTCAGTTCTGGTTCTCTATCCAGCGTGCTGATGTGGCCGATAACGGTTGGGAATGCGATGGCTCTACGCCCGATAACACCGCTCCTTTCTCTGATCCTATCGTATACAATGCCACTCACATCGGCTCCGGTCCGGGCGCTGCCGCAGGTAATGCTACCGGATGGCTCCTCCGCGCGGGTACCCGTGGCTTCATCGCCAACAGTATCGTTTCTGAAATGAAAAATAAAGGTATCGAAGTTCAGGACAGACCATCCAACACAACTACTGATGCCTATGCTCAACTGGTTGCCGGTGAACTTATCATCAAAAATAACCTTTTCTGGAACTGCGGTACCAACACCGGTATTGATATGACTTCAACCGGTATCATTCGCTCTACCACTACCTCCGGTCTTGGCGGCGAAGATTCAACCTGCACTTTCCTTATCAATCACCTCAACACGAACACCAACCTGATTCAGAATCCTGAAATTGTGAATGTTTCAAGAACGCAGGACAACCTCCTCGACCCTCGTCCTTCTGCATCCGGTGCTGCCTACTCAACCGCTCTCGCCGCTCTGCCTGCCGGTGACCCATTCTTTACAAGTGTTACCTACAAAGGCGCATTCTCTTCAACCGCTTCTGAGCTGTGGCTGCATAACTGGACGACCCTGTTCAAAAACAACCACCTCTCAAAAGTGGCATCCGTAGAAAATATCGATGCCGCAGCTTTTGGACTGAGCCTCGCACCAAACCCGGCAACTGAAGCTGTCCTGATAAAGTTTAACGCCAATGGCCAAACAACTCTTAGCATCTTCAACATGAATGGTGCACTCATCCAGTCTTCAAACTTCAACACCAACGGATCGGTTTCTTCTGTAATCGATACCCGCAGTTTCGCCAAAGGAATCTACATGATCATGCTTTCTAATGGCAAATCAACAACAACACAAAAACTTGTGGTTCAATAATCATATCTAACCAAATAAGGCAGGTCGTTGACGACCTGCCTTTGCTGTTTATACCCCTGTCATGTTAACACAACCTAACGAAATCGTTAAGAGAAAAAAAACAAAAGCCGCATCACTGCTCTGCTTGTTCTTCTTAGCCTGCTCTCCGCTGTATTTACTCGCTCAGCAAAACGGAACGCTGTCGGGAAAAATTATTGACAAAGCTACCGGTGAAGACCTCATCGGTGCTACTGTCTCGGTAGAAGGCACAAACCTCGCAACAACCAGCGATTTTGAAGGAAAATACACTCTAAAACTGACTCCGGGTACATACAATATTTCCTGCTCTTACATCAGCTTTCAAAAAATAACGGTTACCGGTTTGAAAATTGAATCAGGAAAAATTACAACCATCGACTTTACCCTCGAACAAAAAAATACAGATCTCAAAGAGGTTATCGTGGAGGCCAGACAAATAAAAAATACCGATGCCTCGCTCATCGCTATTCAGAGAAAGGCGTATGCCGTTCAGGATGG
Organism: Bacteroidia bacterium; assembly: GCA_044337805.1. Lineage (GTDB taxonomy): Bacteria > Bacteroidota > Bacteroidia > UBA4408 > UBA4408 > JBEGML01. Next base: position 2,594 of record JBIIMV010000124.1, on the reverse strand, counting down.
GGTATCTGCGCAACAAATTAGCAGGACAGGTAGCGCCAATGCCGCTGAAACAATGAAACAAATGATTGGAGCGAATGTCGAAGACGGGAAGTTTATGGTCATGCGCGGACTGGGAGACAGATACTCGATCGCTCAAATCAATGGCCTGCCTATGCCCAGCTCTGATCCTTACCGCAATGCCTCTTCTCTCGACCTCATCCCCTCAGGCTTTATTGATAACATCATCACCGTAAAATCTTTTACTCCAGACCAGCCCGGAAACTTCGCCGGTGGCAACGTTAACATCACTACGAAAAGCTTCCCCGAAAAATTCTATCTGAACCTCTCCGTATCTCAAGCCTACAACACCCAGTCTTCTTTGAATGGTAATTTCCTCACCTACAAAGGAGGATCCGCTGACTGGAGAGGCTACGATGACGGATATCGCGCAATGCCGGGTCAATACCAAAACGACTCTGTCAGAAATCTGCTCACCACAGCTCTTCCCTTCCTGGCCAGAAATAAAAAAACTGAAAACGAAGAATACCGCCGGCTCTTTCAGGAGTCTGCTCTCGCCTTCAACAACAGTTTCGATCCTTATGCCTCAAAAACAAATAATGAAAATGGTATTGGCTATCAGCTTAGACAAGCGCTTGGTGTAAACAACAACTTTAACCAAACTCCACTTAATACTTCCTATAACTTCTCTCTTGGAAATAAATGGTCTTTCGGCAATCAGGAAATTGGCTTTACCTCAGGCCTGGTCTACTCACGTAACTTTACCCATTATGAAAATGGAAATGTAAATACCTTTATCAATGCCGGCTCTGATAAACTTTTCGCTTATCAGGCTCTAAAGGAAACCAAAAGTGTCGACAACCCCCAACTCGGTGGTCTTGCAAATCTCTCCTATAAACTCAATAAAAACCATTCTGTCGGATTTACCGGTATCTATACCAACGATGCTGAAAAAGTATCCCGCGAACAAACAGGCTCTTACCTGGGTCAGGTTTCTGACTCACGCGCCATTTACAACACGCTGGTGCAGGAATTTACTCAACGCGAACTTAAAACTATCGTGGCTAATGGAACCCACCACCTTAACGTGATGCATGGATTGGATATTGAATGGTCCGGCAGCAACACCCAAAGTCGTCAGTATGAACCCGACTTGCGCTATTTCGCCTTTACCTCTCTGGTTGATTCTGTCGACTCCCTGGATGCCGATGGTAACCTGCTGTTCAAATACCAGGATACGGTATATTCCATGAACAACGCCGAATATAAATTTCCCTTTCACTTCTATCGCGACCTGAACGATGAACAAATGCAGGGAAAAATAGACTTTACCCTCACACTCAACGAAGCTCAAACAACAAAAATAAAAGCCGGCGTCTATACCAGTGAGGCCACCCGAGACTTTAAGGAATATGCCTTCGAAATGAATAACTCCGGTGTCACCGGTATTACGCTGAATACGTTTAATGGTAATGTCAATGACTTTACCAATCCACGGAACTTCGGAATCATAGATACCAATTACAACTCGGCCGGACAAATTACAAGCTACAGAACAGGCTGGCACTACCTGAACAGGGTTAACCAGAAAAACTTCTACGGCGGTGAAACTACCATCCGCGCCGCTTACCTCATGGGAGTCGCCAGCCCCATTAAGCCGCTCAAAATTATTGGTGGTGCAAGGGTTGAATCTACAAACATGTTCGTGCAAACCCGCGATACGGCCAAGGTTGAATATGTTCAGCTGAATGGTGACACAGTGAAGGATCCGGGGCGCGTTTCCCTTACCGATATTCTGCCTTCTCTCAATGTGGTTTTTGAACTGAACGAAAAAACAAATATCCGCGGCGGATACTCTAAAACACTGGCCAGACCTAATATGCGTGAGCTCGCTCCTTTCGCTCAATTCGATCCTAAAAATGGCTTCTTCAATGTCGGGAACCCCGGCCTAAAACGCACGCTCATCGATAACGTTGACCTCAGATGCGAATATTATCCTAAACCCGGAGAAATCATTGCCGTCAGCGCTTACTATAAACTCCTCCGCGACCCTATCATCCGTGCCTTTAACCCACGTGCTACTATTCCGGAGTTAACTTTCGTCAATGTTGACAAGGCAGAAATCATGGGACTGGAATTTGAATTCAGAAAAAGCCTCGGTTTTATCCATGATAAACTCAGCCCCTTCTCGTTTAACGCTAATCTCGCTCTCATCAAATCAAGAGTCGATGTTCCGGCTGATGAAATAAGAAATGCCCAAAATGTAGATTCTACTTTCTCTCTTGACTACAGGCCTTTCCAGGGTCAGGCTCCTTATATCCTGAACCTTATTCTCGCATATGTGAATGCTGAGATTGGCAATGAATCCGCCCTGTCTTTTAATGTATCGGGTAAAAAACTCTACAGCATTTCCATGTTCGCCACCCCTGATATTTATGAGTCTCCCGTTCCCATGCTGAATTTTAAAACAAGTCAGAAAATCGGTAAATACTGGTCGCTCTCTCTTTCTGCAAGAAATATCCTTAACAGCGAAATTGCAAAAACCCAAATATTCCGCGGTCAGGAGTATGTGGCTGAATCTTTCCTTCTGGGAAGAA
>JBIIMV010000123.1:0-5134 GCA_044337805.1 Bacteroidia bacterium | reverse complement strand
CTTAAAGCCCGCACGGTCAATATTGCCACGGGCAACACGCACACTGCCCATAGCACGGTCAGAGCCGGAAATCACAGGCCATTCCTGTCTTATTGCAGCCATTTGCTTGTCGCACACTTTCAGCCAGCGTGTTTCATCAAAATTCTTCCAACGCATAAAACCATAACTGCGCTTGTAATAACCTGCCGGAATATTTTTCGCAAACAGAGCAGCCTCAATAAGCAAGGTTCCTGAACCACACATGGGGTCAATAAACTCCGACCGTCCATCCCAGCCCGAAAGCCTTACCAGACCCGCTGCCAGCACTTCATTCATCGGCGCCTTGTTCGCCTCGGTGCGGTAACCACGGTAATGTAAAGACAAACCTGTGCTGTCAAGAAAAACCGTCACCTTGTTTCTGAAGATATGCAGATAAAAAAGAAAATCAGGCTTGTCGCGGTTCACAGAGGGCCGCGTTCCGCTGAGGTCACGAAAACGATCCACCAGAGCATCTTTGGCTTTCTGCACGGCAAACATCTCATTGTCTATCCATTCACAATCGTTCACCCGAGCTTCAATGGCAAAGGTGTGGCGCTGATTCATGAATTCCTCCCACCTGATGGCAGAAATACGGTCGTACAAATCGTCTGCATCCAAAGCCTCAAAAGACTCCAGCTCAACCATAAAACGCAGCGCAGTACGAACAGAAAAGTTCACCAAATAAAGCTCAGTCAGCGAACCCGTAAAAGAAACCGCTCTGTTATGCTCCTTAACATCCTGAATACCCAATTGCCTGAGCTCATCAGCCAGACACTCTTCAAGCCCGTAATGCGTAGTTCCAACGATACGGAATTCCGCCGGCAAGGCCGGAGCAACATTTTTCATAAGCGCAAAGGTAAAGCTATCCGCTGAAAAACCGAGAACAAGATATGCTTTGTTTGGGCGTGCCCACAGCTTAACAGCCCTCCAGCATCTTAACTTCATCTTTTAAGCTGTGGCCGGGCTTTTCGCTGCTACACGCTGCCCCTCGCCTCAGGCCTTGCGGCAGCGGGGTATCCGCTTCAATCCCTCACGCGGCACAATTGAACCAAAAAAAATCCTGCAAATTGATACAATCTTCACTTCGTAGACAGGGCAATACACAAAAAAATCCGGCCGTAACAGAGCACCAACCCACCTCTCAAAACAAAAAAACTGCAAGTGGAACAGACCTGCAGCATTGCCTAAAAATTCACCCTAAGCCCGATCATGGCATTAAAGCGCTGTAACGGATAGTTGTTCCAGATTACAAATCGCTGGGCTGCAATGTTATTGAATTGCACAAAGGCCCCTATGTTTTTGGTATAACGATAATCAGCCCCGATATTAACGTCAAAAATACCTTTCAGCTTACGCTCCTGAAACTCCAGTATCGGAATACCCGCATTGATGGCTTGCAAAGTGGTAATTCGGGCATAACGTTCACCTACATAAAGCAAATCAGCACGTACAAGAAGCTTATCTCCAAGGCTGTAACGCGCCCTCAAAGCGCCCTCGATAGAAGGCATATGCCATGCTCTCAATTGCGAATCCGGCTTCAGCATCTGGTAACGTACAAAGCCCGTTACCTCCAGCTTGCTGCTCATACGGTAACCAAGACTACCCTGCAAAGCATAAGTCTGCATGCCATCATAAATCACAGTGAAATTATTCTGCGCAGAGTCTGCAAAAACCGGCTTGTTTACAAAGAAGGCCACTGAATCACTTAACTTTATCTGACCACTGATATCGAAAAACAATCGGCTGCTGATGTTGCCCCGAAGTCCGAGAGAAGCATCGACAATATCTGCGGTGTTGCGGAAAGCAATATCCGGCACAATAAACGGATTTTGTTCAGAGAGACTTCTTATGGTATTGCGTCTCGTATTGCCTGTTACCTGTGCGTACGCAGAGAATACATCTTCAACAATATGATAGCGGGCAAAAATATCCGGGAAGAAGCGGGTCAGCGAGGCATCGCTCTCTACCATAATCTTAAGACCAAGTTTAAAATCAAACTTCTTTCCGCCTATCTGGTAAAAAGGGTTAAAACCAAAAATAGCCGCCTCGGTGCTATCAGGGGTGCGCGACTGACCAAAATAATCCAGCTGCACTTTAGCGCCTATCAGCTCTCCGTTCTTGGTGTATTTGCCAAGCATCACATCTCCTCCCACTGAATATTCGCTGTGTGACCCCGTGGTGCCCAGGTAATAATAACGCAATCCGGCATCACGCTGGAAACGGTCTTTATCTTTAAAGATTCCCTTGATTCGGGCAGAACCTTCGAACATGGAGTAATAGATCCTGCCATCGGTTTCACGCAGCCGGGGTACAGTGCTTACCCATTCATCCTGCGGCGCAAAAACACCACCGTAGTAATGTACTTTATGATGGTAGTAGTTCAGGGTTGTCTGTAAATCGTGTTGATTAAACAAATAGTGTCCGTTCAGTTTAAAATCCTGATCGGCAAAACCCGGATTTAGTGTTTGGTCAATCTTTCCGCCTGCTGCCAGATGCTTAAAGAGGAAACTGCCTTTCCATCGTTTCGAACGGAGAGAGGAGGCGGAAATTTCTGCCAGACTGGTATTGTAAAGGCCGTAACCTGCCTTTACAGAAAAGGGATTAAGTCTGCTCAACGGTTCACCTTTCATTTTGGCGGCCTGCAAAGGCTCAGGTCTGAATGGCACAAAAAAGTTCCTTGATAAAACCGGATAGTTCAATTTGAGTGGAGCCGGAACAGAGTCGTTGAGTACCGGATTGGGGCTAATTTTATCGGCATCACCGATAACAGGACGGTAATCCTGCACCACATTGATTTGTCCTGCCGACAAAGGATCTTTTCCCTCCGTCTGCCCGTAACCGAATAGTGGCACAAAAGCCGCTAAAAAAACGCAATTAAGGATTCTTTTCATTCTCTTCAGGGAAAGGGCTTTCGTCTTCAAATAACCTGTTATCACGCACCGAGTTTGTATCGAACTTAATTTCGGTTTCGACCTGCTTCCACTTCTCCTCGGCTTTACGGTCTTGCTCATCCATGGTATTAAGCTTGTTTTTTGCTTGTTCCACAAGTTCAGGAATTTCACATTTTTCAATGATGCTCTTTAGTGTCTCACGAGCCTGAAAGCGATCTTCCTGTGCCAGAAAATTATCTGCCAGAAGAATAAAGCCCTTTGCAATCCAGTAATCATAGGATGGAACCCGATCAACAAGATCGTAAATGGTATTCTCTGCTTTCTGATATTCCTTTTTGCCGAACCAAAATTCGGCAAGCAGGTAATTTGCCTCAGCACCTGCTTCGCTTTGAGCTTTTGCCGTAAAAGTAAACTCCGAAAATGCAAGACTATCCTGCCCCAGAGCACGTGCTGATTTTCCGGCGAGCAAATGTGTTTCTGTAATAAGACCCTGTCCGGCCTTCTCCATACCGGCCACCCTTCGGGCGAGGCTGATGCAATCCTCATAGCTACCCAGGTGAAAGCGACATCGCATTTGACCGGCGCGTGCATCAAGCATATTGGCAGGAACCTCCGCATTGCTTTCCAAATCCTGGTATAATTTCAGCGCTGTGGAATAATCCTTCTTCTTCCAGGCTATGGCAGAGGCTTTACTCAGCGCATTTTCTGTAAACTTGTTTCTTCCCTGCGAGGCCACAAAAATAAAATCGTCAAGAGCCTCTTCCCCGGCACCACTTCTGTATTGACAATCGGCTTTGTAATAACGGGCATTAAGAATAAAATAGCCACGGGGATATTTTTCAATATAGTTTTTGAAGGCAATAACCGCTCCTTCGCAATCACCTTTCATTAATTTTCGCTCAGCAGCTTCATAAGCGGTAGAATCCAACACAGAAGGACTTGCGGCCACACCGGGCTGTGAACGCAGGTAATCCTCAAATGCGGCCATGTCACCACTTTCAATATACAGATTCCTTATACCCTGCAGGGCTTCACGCGACTCACCGGTGTTGGGATAGCGCGCAATCACTTCCTTATAGGTCTCAAGTGCCTGCTTATCCTGATCGGTGTTGTAATAAATAAGAGCCTTCTTCACAAGTGCTCTTTTCACATAGCTGCTGCGTGGATAATCCTTAATGACTTCGGAAAGATATTGCAGGGCCTTCTCGTTGTTGTTCAGTACCAGCCAGGCATTCCCCAGTTCATAGATGGCATCATCGGCATAATCACTTTCGGGATATTTGCTGAGTAGAGATTCCAGATTCTTAATACGCTCATTGCTACCTACTGAAAGGCCTTTTGCCATGGCAAGCTGAAACAAAGTATAGTCATTGCTGATAAGACCCATAGCAAGAGCTTCCTCATAACTGGCGATGGCGCTCTCATTATCTTTTTGCAAAAACCAGATATCACCTTGTCTTATAAGCGCATCATTCAGCATGCGTCTTGCGGGCTCCTTTTTGTTGGCGGTAAATTTTCTGAACCACACCAGTGCCTCAGGGTAATTTTCTTTTTCAAAATAGCAATAGCCAAGATTATAGTGGGCAGGACCAAACTCCGGAAGAGAAACAGCACCGGACTCAAAAAGAAACGCTTTATAGGCCGTGGCTGCCAGATCGTACTTTGCCATTCGGAACTGCGACTCGCCGGTCCAGTAATGAGCAAGCGCATTGAGCGATTTTGATTTCGGATACTTCAGAATGAGGTTGAAATGCTCTATTGCCGACTCATAGCTCTTGTCGTTAAAGAGCTCAACACCCCTGTAGAAAGCAATTTTCTGCCAGGCCATCTGCATCTCGATGTTCAATTTGGTGATCTTCTGCATACTGGCGAGAGCGTCTTTATAGTTCCGTGTCGTCAGGTAGACATTGACCAGCAATTTGTAAGCCTCATCAAGGCGAGGTGAACTGGGATATTTATCAATATATTGCTGAAAAGCATCAACCGCTTCGTGGTAGGGGTTATACACCAACTCATAAGAAAGCTTGGCATAAGAGAAAAGTGCATCCTCTTCAATTTCACGATCGAAATTAAATTTTGAGGCCGACTCGTAAGAACTTCTTGCAGCCTGTTTATTTCCTGATTTCAGAAAACAATCGGCCATCTGATACCATGCAACCTGTGTCATCGAATCGCTCACAATCACCACCTTCTGATACTGGTCAATGGCCTCGGCGAAATCTCCT
>JBIIMV010000122.1:0-5142 GCA_044337805.1 Bacteroidia bacterium | reverse complement strand
TTCGCCACTTTTTTGTTGTTGGGGGTTGTTCTGATTTCGGGATTCATGCCCAGATTGCCCATCAGTCTGACGGAATTACGAAGTGTTTTCATTTGATGATTTTTAATTTTTGTTTTTTCTCCATCTCGGGTGGCCACCTTCAGATTGGTGATGCAAATATGTGTTGCCAGGTATTGAATAGTCGGGAGTGAAACGTTTATATTCGCTTATACACGAATAATTAACCTCAACAAAAATTAAAAAACAGCTACAGTGCCCATCGAATGCGGTTTTTCGCAATACCTGCAAAGTGGTCAGGTAAGTTTAATTTGAATAAAAATCATACATTTGAACTTAAACCAAACAGTAATAAGAACCAAATTCATCATGGCACTTGACAAAACCGGTATCGCACGACGCATTGCCAAAGAAGTAAAAAGCGGCATGTATGTTAATCTGGGGATCGGCATTCCAACACTTGTGGCCAATTACATACCCCCAAGTATGGAAGTTGAGCTCCAATCGGAAAACGGAATTCTGGGCATGGGCCCTTTCCCTTTTGAAGGGGAAGAAGATGCAGATACCATCAATGCAGGTAAACAGACTGTTACATTGTTACCCGGTGCTGTTATTTTTGATTCTGCCATGAGCTTTGGCATGATAAGGTCGCAGAAGGTCGACCTCACCATTCTCGGCGCTATGGAAGTAAGTGAAAGAGGCGATATTGCAAACTGGAAGATTCCCGGTAAGATGGTAAAAGGAATGGGCGGTGCGATGGATTTGGTGGCTTCTGCAAAAAATATCATCGTGGCCATGCAACATGTCAGCAAAGACGGGAAAAGTAAGTTACTGCCAGAATGCACCCTGCCACTGACCGGTCTTGGTTGCGTGAGAAAGGTTGTCACCGAACTTGCCGTTCTCGATATAACATCAAGAGGGTTTGAACTCAGAGAGCGTGCACCCGGTGTTGATGTGGAATACATCATTAAAGCCACTGCCGGAAAGCTTGTTGTTGAAGGGGAAATTCCTGAAATGCAGATCCATTAACATTGGGAATAGGGAACTTCAAAACGATTCTGACCAAAGAGCTGGCCATCGCCATGGATTTCCTTGACCGTGGACTCCCTGTGGCTGTGCCTACCGAAACGGTTTACGGTTTGGCGGCAAATGCCCTCGACCCGGAGGCGGTATTGCAGTTGTTTCTGATAAAAGGCAGACCCGCCTTTGACCCTCTCATCGTGCATTGCTCCTCCGCAGAAGAAGTAAAAAAATATGTCAGGGAAATACCAAAGTGGGCAGTCCCGCTGATGAAAGAATTCTGGCCCGGTCCGTTAACCATTCTTCTCGAAAAAAATAAATTTATTCCTGATATCGTCACCTCTGGGTTGACAAAGGTTGCTGTAAGGGTTCCTGCTCATGAGCAGTTACAAGAGCTTCTTCATCTGGTGCGTTATCCATTGGCTGCGCCAAGTGCAAACCCGTTTGGTTATGTCAGCCCTACCAATGCAAAACATGTCCTCAACCAACTTGAAGGAAAAATTCCCTGCGTACTTGATGGCGGGCCCTGCAAGGTAGGAGTGGAATCAACCATTATTGGAGAAGAAGACAAAGAGCTGGTTATTTACCGTCAGGGTGGAATTACACAGGAAGCCATTGAAGCTTGTCTGAGAGTAAAAGTAAGTACAGCCGTTAAAACCATTGTTGCTCCGGGGATGCTGAAATCACATTATGCTCCGAATAAACCTCTTTTTGTTGGAAGAAAAAAAGCCTACCGATTTCCTCCCGAACAAACAGGATTCATTGGCTTTGGCTCAGCCATGCGCATGATACCCAGAGAAAACCAGATTATTCTCTCCAAACACCGCGACCTTGGCGAAGCTGCAATGAACCTCTTTGCTGCCATTCGGACACTCGACGAGAAAAAACATATTCATGTTATCGTTGCTGATGATTTTCCGGACGAAGGACTCGGAAGAGCCATCATTGATCGTCTGACAAGAGCTTCATACGGCCGCAAAAGAGTAAAAATTTAACCGATCTAAAGTTTCTTTCTGAATGATAGTTTCGGTGGTAATTCCGGTTTACAATGAAGAAGAAATCATAACGGTTTTATTCCAGAGGGTCATGCAGGCCATGGAAAATTGGACAAAAGATTTTGAGATCATTTGTGTGAACGATGGAAGCAAAGACAAAACACTTTCATTACTGCTCGAAGCGCATAAAAAGGATTCGAGATGGAAGGTAATTTCCCTTTCAAGAAACTTTGGTCATCAGGCAGCATTTCTTGCGGGCCTGAGTCATGCCAAAGGTGAAATAATTGGCATGATAGATGGCGACCTTCAGGATCCGCCTGAACTATTGATAGAGTTCTATAAGAAGATACAAGAAGGATATGATGTAGTATTCGGAGTACGCAAAAAACGTAAAGAAGGATTTTGGAAAAGAATAGCCTACCGAACATACTATCGTTTCCTCAGAAAGGTGTCACAAGTCGAAATTCCGCTCGATAGCGGTGATTTCTCCTTAATGACACGAGAAGTTTTAGACAATATTATTGCCTCACAGGAACATAGTTTATTTATTAGAGGAATCCGCAGCTGGGTCGGATTTAAGCAGTATGCTTTCGAATATGAAAGAGACAAGCGCTTTGGTGGAGAACCCAAATACACTTTGAGAAAGCTCTTTCAACTTGCCTATAACGGAGTTTTCAGCTTCAGCACTTTCCCGGTGAAATTACTCACCACTCTGGGGGTGGCGGTAATTTCTGTTGCATTGGCTTACAGCACCTATGCAATAACCATGAAAATACTTTATCCCGAAAAAGTTATTCAGGGTTTCACCACTCTTGCTATCGCCATTTTTATTTTCAGTGGAGTACAACTGTTGGCTCTCGGAATGATAGGCGAATATGTATTAAGAATATATGACGAAACCCGCAACCGGCCGGTGTTTGTCGTGAAAGAAAAATTCCTTTAGTGCAAAGCAGTTACTACCAACAATATTATTCCATTGAACGGGAGCATTGGTGGTTCAAAGCAAGAGCAGAAATAATCATGCAAAAAGCTGCCTCTGTCTTAAGAGGTATTGAAAAACCCAGAATACTAAACATCGGTGCCGCAACCGGATATTCATCACAACTTTTGAATAAACTGGGTGAGGTAATCTCGGTAGAATACGACAAAGATTGCTTCGAATTTACCCGCACGCTGCCCGGCATTGAGCTCGTGAACGCGAGCATCACAGACCTACCCTTTGAGAATGAATCCTTTGATCTGGTGTGTGCTTTCGATGTGATTGAACACGTATCTGATGATAGCGGAGCATGGAGAGAAATGAGAAGGGTGTGTAAAAGCAAAGGCATCATTTTTGTTACCGTTCCTGCTTTTCAATTTCTGTGGAGTGAACATGATATTATCAATCATCATGAAAGGAGGTATAGTAAAAAACAACTACTTAACGTGGCTGGCAATAAGGATATTCTATATTGCTCATACTTTAATTTCCTGCTTTTCCTCCCTATCGCACTTTTTCGACTTATAAAAAATATTGTTTACGGAAAACCATTGGCTTCAGACGCCAAATCAGATTTCGGAAATAATCATCGTTCATTTTCGTCAAGACTGCTCTATCAAATTTTTTGCCTGGAAAAGCCCCTCATTAAATCAGGACTCTCACTTCCATTTGGAGTAAGTTGTATGTTGATTCAGAAAGTAATCAAATAACAATGCTTCTCCAAAAAAAATGAGTTAAATCTCCTAGATGAGCATCTTCCAACTGAGCGTTGGAAGACAATAAAAATAAAGAGTCTGTTTGCAAATTATGCCTTCGCACGCTTTCTACCTTCAGGCGAATGGAAAGTTGAAGGCTCGAATCCAACAAGAAGCATATCATCTGTTTGCAACAAATTTCCCTGCCATTTACGCAAGGCAATTTCGAGCTCAAGGTTTCTTCTTTCAGGCTGGATCGTTTGAATTTTTTCGAGAATGGCAAGAAGCCCGGGTTTCATCATTTTTCTTTTCGCCGGGCCGCCGAACTGATCTTTGATGCCATCACTGAAGAAGTAGAAACTGTCTCCTTGTTCATAATGATGAATGTTCTGAGGAAATTCGCCTTCGTCCGTTTTATTTTCCAACCCGAGAGTAGGTCCTCTCAGACTGTGAAAATCCCAAATTCCCTCCTTGCTGCGGTAATGAATATACTGCATTTTGGTTCCTGTAACAACGAGTTGATTTTCCTGAGGCTGAACCTGAAAAACAATCAGCTCCATAGAATCGTGAACAGAAGATGAACCGGTGGTGAGTGCCTTACGAATCTGATTGTTGATGTGAAGAATCATCTTCCTTGGATTCATCTGACGGCGAAAAGAATTAAATACAACCTGATAAGACAAAATCGAGAGGAGTGCAGCCGGAATGCCATGCCCGGTGCAATCACCTAAGGCACCTACAAAAGCATTGGCGTTCCTCTTCTCGTACAGACAGCAAAAGTCACCTGTAATCACATCCTTTGGCCTGTTTAAATAAACGGGGTGATCGAAATACTTCGACCATTTGGTCTTATCCGGAATAATAGATCTTTGAATTCTCTGTGCATACCAGATGGAATCGGTAAGTTCAGAAACAGACTCAATAATATCATTAAGGTCATCGACTGCCAGTGGCTTGCTGAGAAAACCTTTCATATTGGTTCCAACTGCTCTCTCCAGGTTGGAATCTTCCGTGTTGCCGGTGATATAAATTACAGGAATTGTATTTTTCTCCTGTATTTTCTTCATGGTTTCAATGCCATCTTCATGCTTCTCAAGCCTAACATCCATGAGAATGAGATCGGCAGTATCGTGATCAAAAAAATGAATCACGTCTTCTCCGCTTGTAAATGTACCAACCACCTCATGCCCAAGATTTTGAACATAATGCTTATGCAGTTCCATAATAATCATATCATCTTCAACGATGATTATCCGCTTTCTTGACATGAGGCTGAATAAATGGAAAGGTTAATCTATAGCTGAAGTGACTCTCCTCAGGGAAAGTAACTGTGCCTTTAAGTTGCTTTTGAAGGCTCTGCATTAATTTAAATCCAAAACCAAATTGGTTGTCTTCTTTTACCACGTTAGGAATACCCGGACCCGAATCAGAGTATGAAAAACAAAGTCCTTCAAGG
>JBIIMV010000121.1:0-5165 GCA_044337805.1 Bacteroidia bacterium | reverse complement strand
TCTTCTGCGAAAGTTGAGGCTGTCTGTGAGGCTTTGATAATTTCCCATTGAGAGATGGTTGCCATCATCGCTGATGGTAAATGATCTTATCTGATGCGTATACCTTTGCGTGAATCCTCCACCGGAAGATATACGGTTGTACAATCCATCGAACTTGTGTCCGAAAACAAGATAATAGACGGAATCAATTTTCTCCATTTCTCCTCCGCAAACCGCCAGGCGTGGGTCGCGCAGGCTACGAATGTGTGTAGCCGGATTCCCTGAATTTTGTGCAGCATCTATGATTCCGGGCAAGTGAATGGCAGTGAGGGTAGGGAAGGTAACGAAGCCGGAGGTATCGTTTTTCCAGCCATAGCCTCCAACCATGTACAGCATAGAGTCGTTTTGGGTGAACTGCATGTTGCTTGAAGCGATGGGTTCTCTGATACTATCGGGCAGGGAAAGGAGTGAAACGTTCCAGACCTGAAAATTCACCGGATCGTAAACCCATATCGCATTGTTTGCTTCAGAAAGCGGGAATGCCAATGGGCCAAAAAAACCGTGCAGGCCGTTGATTCTTCCTCCTGCAAATATCCACAGGTTGTTGTAACGCGCGAAGGAGCCCGAGTGCAGGGTGGGTATGCCGGGCATCAGGGTGGGATTCACATGCACGGAAAAAGTTTCCTGTGCATCACTCTGCACCCAGACCAACAGGGAAAGAAAAAAAAGCAGCCGCCTCATAAAATTTTAATGCTGAATGGAGATGATGGTTTTGAGACCGGCATTTAGCTCCAGCATGTAGGTGCCCTGGTTCAGTTGACGCAGGTCGATTTCTGTTCGACCATTTCTTGCGGTTATGTTTGCCTGCATCCAAACAAGACGGCCTTGCATATCGAACACGCGTACAGTGGTGTTTTCTGAGGAAGAACTGTTCAGAAAAAAGATGCCTTCAGATGGATTTGGAAACACCATGTTCGTTGTAGCGAATAGAGTGGTGAGCATGGAGCAAACATCGACTATCGTGCTGATTGTATTCCCGGAGGAGCAGTTGTTTGCATCGGTAAAAGTATAGGTGATGGAATGTGTGCCGATTCCTGCCTGGGCGGGGTCAAATACGTTGCCATTCACACCCGGTCCTGAAAATGTTCCGCCCGCCGGCACTCCGGTGAGTATTGAGGAGACAGGATTGTTGAAACAGTAGGAGGAATCGAGACCTGAAAAGGAGGGAGTCGCAGGATTTGGGTTTACCACCACTGTAACAGGGATGGATGTTGAGGAGCAGAAGTCACTGTAAAATACGGTTATGGAATAATCACCTGAGGTATCTGCTGTAATACTTGAAGTAGTTTCGCCGGTGTTCCATTCGAAAGGAAGGCTTCCTGAATAGTTGAGAACGACGCTTCCACCCTGACAAAAAGTGGTATTGCCATTTGGCTGAACATTTGGATTGAGCACGATAATTTCATCCACCACTACCGAAGTTGTGTCGCTGCAACCATTGGCGGGGTTGGTGACCACCACCTTGTAGGTACCCGTGTTTGGTGTTGAGAATTGGGCCTGTGTGGCTCCGGGGATTGGCGTGTTACCTTGAAACCACTGATAGTTGAGGTTGGCACTGGATTGGGCCTGCAAAACCGCTGATGCTCCATTGCAAACCAAGGCGGTATCATTGCCGTATATGTAGGCCACCGGGTTACACTGAGAGGGATTGGAAAGCCTGTAAACAATGCCTGCTGCATCATCCGCCAGATAAACTTCGTTGTGCATATCTTCTCCGAAGGCAACAAAGCCACCTCCCGTGGAGAGGGTGAGCACCTGGGTTCCGGTGAAACCTCCTGTTCCGTTGGGTGCTACTTCCCATAGAATCCCTGTGCAATAATCGATGCAAAGGTATTTGCCATACATGGCAGAGAATTGTGCCCCACGGTAAACCACACCTCCGGTTACAGAGCAGTTGCCTCCTGAATGTCCGTAAACAAAAACAGGAGCGGTGGTGGTGTTAAAAGCAGGACAACCGGTCTGAGGTACCCCGGCAGTGGTTACATTCCCTTCGTAGCATCTCCAGCCGTAATTTCTCCCTCCCTGGGTGCCGAGGGCTTCAAAGTCGATTTCCTCCCAGGCATTTTGTCCCACATCTCCAATCCACATGTCTCCTGTGTGTTTATCGAAGCTGAATTTCCAGGGGTTACGCAGACCGTAAGACCATATTTCGGGTTTGGCTCCTCCTGCAAAAACGGGGTTATCGGCGGGGATTCCGTAGTTGTTCGGAGCCTGAGGGTTGTCGACATCGATGCGGAGCATTTTACCCAGCAGTGTTTGAAGATCCTGGGATCGGTTTTGTGGATCATTGGCACTTCCACCGTCACCCATGCCGATGTAGAGGTAGCCATCAGGGCCGAACTCCAGATTGCCTCCATTGTGGTTGGTGTAGGGCTGCGCGATTTCTAAAAGCAGCAACTCGCTGTTGGGTAGCGCCAGGTTGGAGTCGTTGGGGTCTACCTGAAACCTTGAAACGTGCGTTGCTCCGGGGCTTGCGGTGGTGGTATAGTTCACATAGAAGTACCCATTTTCTTTGTATTTTGGATGAAAGGCCAGACCCAGAAGCCCTCTTTCATTACCGCTCGGGCTAACAATGGAAGTAAGGTTTAGAAAAGGAGTAGGGTTGATGGTTCCGGAAGGATTCACGATACGGATGAGTCCTCTTTTCTGGAGCACAAAAAGGCGTGAGTCGCCACAGTTTTCGATACCTACAGGTAGACTAAAGCCTGTGGCAAATGGGGTTACTGCATACTGAGCCTGGGTGTGGATATGTACAAGCATCAGCAGAGCGGAGAGCAGGAGGTTTTTCATTTTTTTATCGCAAAGCGCAAATTTAGGAATAAACAATCAAGACAGATAAATGTTAATGCTGTGCTCCTAATACATTATCAGGATGTGTTTTTCATCGTAACACTTTTCACCGAAAGCGGCTTTTTGTCAAGTTTCATCTCTTTTTTCGCGGAAAATTTTTTCAGAACAAAAATTCTGATTAGTCCTAGATTCTTAGTGTTATTAAAAAAAACCTTGTCAATAAGAGGTAACGAATTGATTGTTTCAACGTCATAGAACAAAACATGAATAAAACCGGATTGTCACTCAACGAAACACCATGCCTGATTTGTTTTTCAGGCAGGGGAAAAGTTTGGTAGTTTTGGCATCGCAATTTCTACATTCCATCATGCTCAGAGTTATTTTTACCTTTATTTTTTGTTTTTGTTTTGCTGCACTATTCGGGCAAGACAAGTTTACCATCAGCGGGCATGTGAAGGATGCAGCATCGGGCGAGGACATTATAGGCGCAACGGTGACAGTGAAAGACAAGCCCACCCTTGGGGCAGTTTCCAACATATATGGATTTTATTCACTGACACTTCCCGTCGGGAAGTACACACTGGTTTTTACTTCACTGGGATTTGTTTCACAAATTCGCGAGCTTGACCTGAGTGCAGATGTTACCATCAATATGGGTTTGGCTTCAGGCACCGCTCAGCTTTCGGAAGTTGAAATTAGTTCTGAGCGAAGTGATGCCAATGTGAAAGGCATTGAAATGAGCGTGAATAAAATTGATATTAAAACCATACAGAAAATTCCGGCACTTCTTGGCGAAGTAGATGTGATTAGGGCGATACAATTGCTGCCGGGTGTTACCACAGTTGGAGAGGGGGCCTCCGGCTTTAACGTAAGAGGCGGCGGTGTAGATCAGAATTTAGTATTGCTGGATGATGCACCGGTATATAACTCTTCGCACCTTTTCGGATTTTTCTCAGTATTTAACCCGGATGCGGTGAAGGATGTTAAACTGCTTAAGGGTGGCATTCCCTCACAATACGGTGGCAGGCTGAGTTCTTTGCTGGATGTGCGTCTTAAAGACGGAAATAATCAGAAGCTGGCAGTAAATGGAGGCATAGGAAGTATTTTCAGCAGGTTTAGTATAGAGGGACCCATAAAAAAGGATAAAACATCCTTTATTGTTGCCGGAAGAAGGAGTTATTTTGATGTGTTTTTTCCTTTTTCAAGCAACGCACAAATTAAAGATGCCATTGCATATTTTTATGATCTTACGGTTAAGATTAACAGCGTAATCACCGAGCGCGACAGGATTTTTCTGAGTGGGTACTTCGGGCGCGATAAATTTGGTTCGGGAGGTGACAATGGCTTTGGTTTCAACTGGGGCAATGGCACAGGAACCGTTCGCTGGAATCACTTATATAACAGTAAACTTTTTTCGAACATAAGCCTTATTTACAGCAATTATGACTATGAGCTTGGCGCCGGTGACGACCAGAGCGGATTCCGCTGGAATTCCTCCATTATTAACTATTCGGTAAAACCTGAATTTACCCTTTATCTGAACCCTAAAAACACCATCACTTTTGGAGCACAGGCCACCTACTATGACTTTGATTCGGGCACTCTTGATTTTACCAGTAATGGAGAAAAGCGAACCATTAAAGGAGATAACCGATATGGTCTTGAATCGGCTATTTATGCAGGAAATGAGCAACGTATCGGAGGAAGGTTGACACTGCAGTACGGATTCAGATTCAGTAATTTCTCTTTTATGGGTCCGGGTTATGCCTATTTCTACCGCGATACCACAGCGAATGTGAAGCGTGACACCTCCGGTTCAAAATATTATTCCTCAAACAGTTTCATAGCTTCCTACAACAACCCGGAGCCCCGGTTCTCACTTAAGTTTGATATTGATGACCGCAGCAGTTTTAAGGCAAGCTACAACCGTATGGTACAGCCTCTGCATCTGATAAGCAATACCACTGCCAGTACACCCCTTGATGTGTGGACCCCCAGCACCAACAACATTAAACCTCAGATTGCCGATCAGGTTGCATTGGGGTATTTTCGAAATTTCGGCGAGGCAGATTTATTCGAAACATCGGTGGAGGTTTATTACAAGGATATGCAGAATCAGGTTGATTACATTGATGGTGCCGATCTGCTGCTTAACCGGCTTTTGGAGGGAGAGTTGATGAATGGACGTGGCCGGGCATACGGAGCAGAGTTATATGTCAAAAAAACCAGAGGAAAACTCGGCGGCTGGGTTTCTTACACCATAGCCAGAACCGAACGTAAGGTTGACGGAATCAACGGAGGCAATTGGTATCCGAACCGCTTCGATAAGTTGCATA
>JBIIMV010000120.1:0-5171 GCA_044337805.1 Bacteroidia bacterium | reverse complement strand
CTGCTGATCACCTGAAATAGTATAGAGTAAAGACACATCAGGACGGCCCTGTAAGCAGTTTGCATCATACTGCGGGTCAAAGTCAGCTGTGGCACCATCTTCAAAATAGATGAGCGCCTCGCTGCTCTGATTGGCCTGCTGAAGAAATATTCTGACGAAGGAATTTGGGCTGTTGCTGTTGCTGTAGAAAACAGGATTCCCATCTTCTCTGAATCCGTTATTCAGCGTAAAGTCTGCAATTCCTCCCGTAACGGTTTTTCTTATCTGAAAACCCTGCCCGGAAGCAATCACAGCGTCATTGATATTCAGTGCTACAGGAATGAAAGTGCCATTGTTCAACAGGTATACTGCATTATCAAAATCGGGTCCGAGTGATCCGTTGGTCAGGCGTATCGGACTTGGGTAGGGATTGCTGACAAGATGCCACCCTCTGGTTTGGGTACCATTGTATTGGTCTATCGTTCCGCTCTGCCTTCCAAGCCCTGAATAGGTAATACTTCCGTTATGAACGGTGCCCTGAAACTGCAAGGTTACCGGTGTATTTGTTTGCAGGGCATATCCTCTAGCTGATTCAAGTGAACCTGCAGATTTTATGTGCCAAAGTGATTGGGCACAATTGCTCAGCACCACAGCCGGATTTTCGCGCAGCTCCAAAAGATTTCCATAAGGCGATGTTACATCAACCTGTGTGGGATTACAGGGGTTGTTCAGGTCGGGTATGATTTGTCCGCCATCCGGCCCGGTAGGATTTATGCCAAAGCCCGATACACCTTGATTCTGTACCGCAGATCCAATGTGAAATTGTCCTGCCGGCAGTATTCTGCGTATTTTATAATTCCCCAATCCACTCAAAACTGAACTTGTTGTCTGCACAAGTGAACCGCCTGATTCAACAATCATCTCACCGTCATTATTTAATAAGCCTTGCACTTGGAGTGAGGCATTGGCCATGATGGTGAGGGTGCGGCCCGCTTGCAGTGTAAAGTCATTAAAGACCGGGCTCAGATAAGTGCTGATGACAGGATTGTTGCTTACGCCTGCAGACGGAATCAGAATATCGCCGTTGGTAATTGGCGGACCCGATGGTGTCCAGTTGCCGGGGGTATTCCATGCACTATTCAGTACTCCCGTCCATTGATACAGTGGTCTGAAATGCCAGGCTCCGGCTTGTGGAGGATTATCGCGTGTGGTTCCTGCAAAGTCAAGCGTGAATGCCGGTAAATGCAACATAGGGAATGGTACGGTGCATTTGTAGTCAGCAGCATTTGTGCTACCGGAGGAAGTGAACTGAGGGTTCTGTATCAGGCTGAATGCATCCTGCCCCACCAAAAGTGGTAAAACACTTACATCCGAGGTGCCATCGAATCCTGGAACTCCACCTGAGCCCGGGCTATGGTAAACATTGTAATCAAGTGTAAGCCCTGTCGCATTGGCCAGAAAAACAACATAGTGTTTTGCGCCGGATGCATTTCCTGATCTGGCATTGCGAAAGATATTGTTACGAACTGAGCGAATATTGGCTGCGGATGTGCCGCTGAGATGAACAATCCTGCTGTTTGCGGAAGCAGCAGAAACATTGCCTGTTATTTCAAAGGTATTAAAGAAAAGGTTCAGGGTTCTCGCCGTTGTTCCGCTTTCTCGGAATGCAGTTATTTCATAGTCGTTGTTTACTGAGGCGCCAAGACTGATGATGTTGTTGTACACATTTCTGATTACTGCTGCACCATCGCCCGATATGGTACCACTAAAAATTTGTAAACCCGTTATGCGGCTCGAAGTGGAAGTTCCGGCGGCACTGATGCTGTGAATGAAGTTGCCAAACATGGCATTGGTACTGGACTTCTGAATGTTTGCATTGTAGATGCCGAATAATCGAACTGCTGCGGGGCCGGTATTGGTATTCAGTAATTGCGAGATAATATTTCCGCTGATTTCATTTACGGGCGTGCCCAGGGAATTTATGGAGCTGTTTAGCATGCGAATTCCGAAAACGGAACCTTCTGCCTCTGCGCCGCTGCTATTCTGGTCGTCAGATATCAATCCTTTGATGGTATTGTTTTTTACTTTTCCGCTCCCTGCCCCGCTGATTTGAATTCCTGTAACACAGCTTGCGCCCTGGGTATTCACAGCCGTTTGCGCTATGCCTCCGATAAAGTTATTTTGTATCGTGACGGTTTGGTTTTGACCGGGCTGACTTTCGATACCATAGATAAATTGGGTGTTTCCTGCCACATTATTCCCTGTCTGAATAGCCTCTATACTATTGCTGATGGTATTGCTGCCAATGGTATTCCCATTGATGTTGTGTGTACCTCCGGGAACACTTCCTGATTGGATGCACTGAATTCCGGTAAAACGATGGGCAGCGTCGGCAAGGGTAGTACTTAAACTGATACCCGAAACCTGGTTGTTATTTACCTCCAGACTCGACGGACCGCTTACTGCCAGCATAGAAATACCGAAAGAGTTAGCAAAAGTTGAATTGGATGATACAATACTGATGTTGCCGTTATTGTTGCCGCCAACGGTATTTCCATTTACCTGAAGAAGGCCACCTACGGCAGTTCCGCCGCAGAAAATGGCATAAAACGGATTGGCGTTAGCGCTATTGCCAATATTGATATTGGCAATGGTATTGTTATTGATGGTCAGCAGTGTTGTGGGAGCGGTATTGTAACTTGCCCAGATACCGCGGAAGGAAAACGTTAAGGGACTGGCAGTTGAAATAGAATAGGCAGCACCGCCACATAAGGGTGCTGAGCCACCTAGATAATTACCTGAGATGGTGTGACCGGATGAATTTACAATACTGATGGGGCTAATGGTGATACCGGCATTCAGCACCACTGGAGTTGTTTCAAAAATACTGTTGTCAATAACCTGAACCCCATTACTTCCGGGGCCAATCAGAACTGCAGTGGTTCCATTAAAATTTCGTGCATGATCAAAAAACTCATTGTTTTCTATCTGAAGATTATCATTTGTCAGCGCTCCGCCGCTGCCCACACTTGAAAAAAGAAAATTCGGACGATTGCCGCCTGCGTTGCTGATTTTATTGAATGAAAAAATATTGTTGTCGTTTCCTGTCCCGCTTGCCGAGGTATGTATGGTTATTACACCACCAAGGTTAGCTGTTGTAATGGTGCCATTTGTACTTGACCCGTTTACCTTGCAATACCTGATTTGATTATTGCAGGCCGAGTTGACCATTCTGATGGTGGAGTTATTGATGATGGAGGCACTACCGAAGTTGTAGTTGGCAAGAGTCAGATGATGCGGACTTCCATTGCCATTTAGTCTTCCGTCAAAAATTACCAGGTCGGCGCCATTTAATTCAATCAATGGGCCTGCAACATCTCCGCGAATGTTGACACCCGGTTGAACAGGAAAAATGGTTACGCTACTGTAATTGGGGGCTGTTCCGTTGCTGGCGAGCAGCTGACAGGTTTGTGTTTCCCAGGTATCGGCGCTGATGCTGATAGAGATGATGCCGGAATGTGTGCCTGCATTGATGGCATTGAAAGCATCGCGCAGGGTACAATAGGAGGCTGTTGAACCACCAGTAACCGTAACGGGATTAGGGCATGGGAAGTTGTAGGTAATAGAAATCCTTCCGGCTCCTCCATTGCCTCCCGCCAGGGTACCTGAGCTGGTTCTTTTTGCACCGCCGCCTCCACCTCCGGGTGCATTGCCTGCTGTTCCTGCCGCCTGAACGGTTGCACCGGCCCCACCTGTTCCGCCTGATGGGGCGGAACCTCCGTTTCCTCCATTGGTACCTCCGTTTGCCCCCGTTGTACCCGCAACAATACCGGTTCCGATGCAGGCTGCCGCCGCGCCGCCTGTTGCTCCTGTTGCCTGATCGTTGGCAACGCTGTTTCCGCCTTTTGCCAGAACTCCCTGAAGCGTTGATGTTGGCGCCAGCGCTGTGGTGCTGACCCACGAGTCGCCTCCCGGCGGCGGACTTGTTCCAGCTGTTGCTGCACCATTACCCACACTGATATTCAGAACCTGAAACGGACTTACGCTAAGTGAAGTCGTTTGCGCATAGGCACCACTGCCGCCACCACCGCCTGAACCATTCGTTGTGCGGTTCGCTCCGCGGCCTCCTCCGCCCCAGGCTGATACACTTAAGGATGTTATCCCGGGCGGAACAGTGAAGGTATAGGTGCCGGAAGAGCTGAAATTAACAGTTGTTTGCGCAGTGGCAGAACCCCGGATGCTGACCAGTATAGCAAGCAGCAGATAAATCCGAAAGATGAAATTCTTTGCTTTAGATCCGTAACAAACAACCATGATAATATTTATACGATACATATAAGAAAGGTTCAGATAATTTGAATCTGTATCTTCCTGATACTGAATACGAAGATAAGGCTAATTTTTATCGTAAGGCGAATGCCTGAGGAATAATGCCGGAGAGAAAGCTAAAACTGTTTTTTAATCGGTAATAAGCCTTAGAGAGTCGTTGACAAATAAGCCATGTGCAGATTTTCTGCGGTATTCGTCAATTTTTTGGTAGTAGGGCTCAAGGGGGTAGTTCCCGGCGGAATCCTGTATTTCGTAAAGAATAAAATCTGAAGCGTCAAAGCAGATGGGCTTTCCATATTTACCAATCCATTTATGGAAACGTTCATTATACAGATTGTAGGCATGAGAAGACAAAATATACCTGCACTGAAGACTGTCTTTGACAAATCTCGTAATCTGTTCATCTGTTCGTCCGTTCAAAAGAGGCCTTACGCCATTTTTTCCGAAATAGGTATCGTCTCCCGACCAGTAGTAAACGCCTCTTTTCCCGGTATAGTAATAGAGCATGGGAAAATTGTTGACAAGAATTTTGCTCTCATTTTTTAACTTGTCAATAAAATCGAGCACCACATATGGCTTTTCATTTTTCCGGCCGCAGGTATCCAGATAGTTCAGGAAAAAGAGTGCTTTAGAAAGCTGATTGTTTGATTGGTTGAAATTCTTGATGGTGTCGGGCAGATTTTGGAAGTTATAAATTTTCTGCCTCATCTCCGAGAGAAAGCCCTTTTTTTCGTTGCTCATTCTTTTTACCAAAGGCTTTTCCTGCAACAGGGTAAGGTACATCATATTGTTCAGCACAATGAGGAAGCTGATGAAAAAGAAAATACTGTTGACCTTGTCTTTGAAATTATCTCTGATAAAGT
>JBIIMV010000174.1:0-4405 GCA_044337805.1 Bacteroidia bacterium | reverse complement strand
TCAATAATGCTGAAAGTTCCGGGGTAATTGATACTGCCCCGCCTGTAGTTTGGTAAAGTATCCATCCAGACATAATTTTTCCTGCCGTAGGGTATACCGTTTCTGAAAATGGTATCTGAAAGCAGAAGTTGCTGCGATGAAGCATTGATATCATTGAAAGCAGCCATGAAATTGTCTGCCCGCAAAATACCTGCCTGCATAAGTCCTGCATCATCAACAAATCGCAAGGCGACACTCAGCGGTTCAGCATAGAGGTTATCCGGACTAAGTTCTTCTCTCGTGCATCGGGCAAGCAGCATGGGAAACAGGACCAACAGAACGAAGGCAGGCCTCAGAAAACGTGCGGCAGTGCTGCTACTTCTTCCTTTCATAAAAGCAAAAAGAAAAAGGGTGTGCATGCTTTTCATCTGCGGGATGATCCTGTCGGGAGACCAAACGGAAAACATCAGAATCTATCTCGGGGAAAAATGCATCTGCATCCAGACTATGCTCAACATGAGTAACAATAAGTTCATCTGTCAGAGGCATTGCCTGACGGTAAATTTCTCCCCCTCCGACTACAAATACTTTTGGCTCATTTTCACAAGCGTCAATAGCAGTGCTTAGGTCTGGAAACACCTCGGCACCGGGGATCAATAAATCATTATTTCTGCTGAGTACAATATTCCTTCTTCCGGGTAAAGGCTTGCCTATACTATCGAATGTTTTTCTACCCATTATGAGCGGGCAGCCCAGAGTCTGCTGCTTGAAAAACTTCAAATCATCCGGCAGATGCCAGAGCAGTTTTCCCTCTTTTCCTATGCCACGATTCTTGCCTGTGGCTACAATGATGATGAGTCTGGACATGAATCAAATAGCGACAGGCGCTTTGATGGCGGGATGGGGATGATAATTCAGTATTTCAATGTCTTCGAACCGGAAAGCAAACAAATCGCTGACGGCAGAATTGAGCTTAAGCACAGGAAGTGGTCTGACATCACGGCTCAGTTGCTCCTGAACCTGATTCAAATGATTGAGATAAAGATGTGCATCGCCGAAGGTGTGAACAAAATCGCCAACCTGTAATCCACATACCTGAGCAATCATGTGCGTTAGCAGTGCGTAGGAGGCAATGTTGAATGGTACACCCAGAAACACATCGGCACTTCTCTGATACAACTGGCAGGATAACTTACCCTCGGCCACATAGAATTGAAACAGAGAGTGACAGGGCGGAAGCTTCATCTGCGGAATGTCAGCTACGTTCCATGCCGAAACCATGAGTCGTCGGGAATCGGGATTCCTCCTTATCTGATCAAGCAGATCTGTTATCTGATCATGGGTTTTTCCATCGGCTCCCGACCAGCTTCTCCACTGGTGACCATAGACCGGACCGAGATTTCCATGTTCGTCTGCCCATTCGTCCCAGATACTGACGCCGTTTTCCTTCAAATAGGCAATATTCGTATCCCCCTTCAAAAACCAGAGCAATTCGTGAATAACAGATTTGGTATGTACCTTTTTGGTAGTCAGCAAAGGAAAGCCATCGCCCAGGTTAAATCGCATCTGATAGCCGAAAACACTGATGGTTCCTGTGCCGGTACGGTCTGATTTTCGGGTTCCGTGCTCCAGAATGTGCTTCAGTAAATCGTGGTATTGTTGCATACCCAAAATTACGTGGTTTAATATCCATGAACATTCCTGAGTTTTTTCAGTTTTATCAACACCCTGCTCACAAAACAAATCCTATGTCAAACTCCGAACCGGTAGCCCAAATTCACGAACTGGTAAAAAATTACGGTGCCTTCAGAGCAGTAGACCACCTGAGCCTGTGCATCGAAAAGGGTGATGTATTCGGCTTCCTGGGACCAAATGGTGCCGGAAAAAGCACCACCATCAGGACCATCCTGGGGCTCATCAGACCCGATGCAGGAAAAATCAACATGTTCGGACTTCCGCATGGTACTCCTCCATGGCAATACCTGCACCGAATCGGGGCACTGGTGGAAAAAGCCGATTTCTACCCTTACCTCAATGCCCGTCAGACTTTACAGCAGCTGGGCAGCTTACAGCCAACTCCCATAAGCTCAACCAGAATTGATGAGATTCTTGAAATCACCGGACTCAGCGGACGAGACAAAAAACCGGTGAAAACCTTTTCACAAGGCATGAAACAGAGACTCGGAATTGCTCAGGCTCTGCTGCACAACCCCGACTTCCTGATTCTTGATGAACCCACCAACGGTCTCGACCCACAAGGCGTTATCGATATCAGGAATCTCATTATTTCTCTCCACCGTGAACACGGAAAAACCATTTTAGTGTCCTCTCATATCCTCTCTGAAATTGAGATTATTTCAAACAAAATGGCCATCATTAACAAGGGGAAATGCGTGGTTCAGGGCTCAGTAAACGACCTGCTTCTCAGCAGAGACCTTAAGGTAACTTTCGAATTTGCCGAAGCTCCGGGCGCAGCCATCGGGGAAATCATTCAAGCCGAGAAAATTATTAACGCCGATAGTCGCAAACTGGTGTGCCATATGAAACAAGAAGATATTCCTGAAGTCACCCGCTTAATGGTTGAAAAAGGAATAAAAATAAAAGGCATTATGAATATCAGAGCCCTTGAAGACTTGTACCTGAGTTTGATATGAAAAGTGGATTTACCGGCGAAACCATCGCCATTGCTAGAACAGAAATCTGGAGATTGTTCAGAAAAGGCAGAAGCTACATCGGCTTCGGAGCAGTATCCTTCATTATCGTAGTCATTCAGATTGCCCTGGTAATTGACGGAGAGCCTTATCTAAACGTTGGACTTCAAACCCTCAGAGAATCTTTCGTTTTCAATGGAAACCTGCTCAATGGCTATCTCAGCGTTTATCTGATTTTAACCGGCTTATGGGTGCATGTACCCTTCCTCATTGCATTGGTAACAGGAGACCTCGTGGCAGGCGAAGCCTCCGCAGGAACATTGAGACTGCTGCTCACAAGACCTGTGCGCAGAAGCGCCCTGCTGGCAGGAAAATTCTGTGCAGCCGTATTTTATGTTCTGGTCATGATTCTCACCATGAGCGTGCTTAGCCTGGGACTCGGTTATCTAACCCTCGGAACAGGAGACCTGATGGTGATGCGCGACACCATTTACATCTTTCCTGAACACGATGTATTATGGAGATTCCTCTCCGCCTTCGGATTCAGCATTTTAAGTATGACAACCGTTGCTGCGCTCACCTTTATGTTCTCCACCTTTGCCGACAATGGAGTTACACCCATCATTATCACCATGAGCATCATCATCGCCTTTCTCATATTGTCTGCCATAGACCTTTCTCTCTTCAGAGCCATAAAGCCTTTCATGTTTACGTCTTATATGGGGACATGGAAAGAATTCTTTACAGACCCGGTTGATAAACTCAAGATTCTCCGCGCAGCCTGCATCCTAAGCCTGCACATTTTCACCTTTTACACCATCGCATGGTACCATTTCTCAAAAAAGGATATTCTTTCCTGACATTAATTCTCTATTTCTGCTGCCTCAGTGCAGAAGCAGGAATTGAAGAAAATCCATCACCACTGATAGACAGCATCAAGAGCCGAATGAATCTTGTAAAAGACTACACAGCTGATATCAAAATAAAGGTTGATGTTGCCTTCATCAGGGTGCCCGTGAAAGAAGGTCTGCTCTATTATAAAAGTCCGGATAAAGTAAAACTGGTAAACAAAGGCTTTGCCATGCTTCCTAAAAAAGGAATGGGACTGGGCGTTCAGGAGGTCTTTTTGAAGCCTTACACTGCAATTTGGATAAAAAGAGAAAAACTAAACGGTATCATGACAGAGGTCATAAGAATTGTACCCTCCGACGATCAGGGAGATGTGGTATTGGCGACCTTTTGGATTGACCGTAAAAAGCAACTCATTCTTAAAGTGGATGCTGTAACTCGCAGCAGCGGGAGTAATACCATTCTCTTCTCTTATCCCTCTAAACCCAATCCATTCGATCTACCCTCGAGACTCACCTTTAAGTTCGAAGTCACAAAAAATACTTTGCCCATGGGTGTTACAGGAGATTTTGACACCCCCACGGATAAAAAAAATAATGGCAAACCTCAAAAGGCAAGCCTTACGGTAGATTATGCAAATTTCCGCGTAAACACCGGTCTCACAGACAATGTTTTCAGGCAATAATTATTTAAGCCTGGCCCACACATAAACATTTGTCAGACATTTTCATTTCTCTATCCGATGGAATTTTTCGGTGGTGAAACGAAAAAATGCCTGTTTCAGTGAACATGCCATCGCCGGGAATACGAAAAAAACCATATGCAGTTTAGGGCTTTAAATGCCCAATACCCGTCCTGGAAGATATATCAATGTGCATTTGATGGGGTTTGGCTCCGAAACTACGAAAGCACTTTGCTTTGACAAG
>JBIIMV010000119.1:0-5177 GCA_044337805.1 Bacteroidia bacterium | reverse complement strand
TGATACCAGTAGGAATATTCACCTGCCGGTAACCACAACGCAACAACAAAAATGCATGGATTTGTATTCGGGAAGTTCGGACCTACCGCCTGATCAATGTATATCGAGTCTTGATAGGCTTTGCCAAGGTAGGTGGTACCTTTTGCCCATATTGATATTTTATGCTTCGGTCCGGAAGTATCGGAAAAAAACGAACCTATCTTGCCTTTTCCCGGCAGAATATAGATAATAACGCTTTTCACTATTTTTCTTAACATGCCTGTACGGACAGTCAATTGCAGGGTGTAGGTGCCGGTCTTTTCTGCATACAGGACAAAACTCTGGGATGTAGAGACAATCTTGTCCAGTTCAAGTATTTTCCATTCGTAACTTTTTACTGAATACGGATGGGTGGCCTCTACAAAAATGGAGGTATCGCTCGTGAATTTCGTTGTGGGAATGATTATTTCAAGGTCTTTCTCTTTTTTGCAGGAGGCAAAAACGAAGAACAATAAGAAAAGCATGCATAGGCTCGCAAGTCCCGCATTGAAATTAAATCTGCTCATTTATTTTTGATTTTGCTTCATGCCGTAAAGGAAAATCAGAATGTTCTGATTTTCCCATTGTATTCTCATGTTGATTTTGAATGTAAGCACTGAACTGACAGTTCGCTATCTGTTGATGACATCCTTTAGAGTGCCGGGCTGGAATCTCCTTAAAGCTTCTCCATCAGAAAGGCATACAGTTTCCACATGCTTTCAATATCGGCTTTGTGCACTTTTTCAAACGGACTATGAACATGCTCTTCCGGGGCTCCTATGAAACACCAATCAATGGGGTAGGGCGTGCGTTGCAGACTCTGTCCGTCGCTTCCGCCTGCCGATTCTACTTCTAACTGATAGGGAATCCCGGATGATTCTGCAAGGGCTATGATGCTGTCAACATACCTTCTTCTGGGAATTCCTGAATCGCGTATGGAGATGGCAACTCCGCCTCCGGCATGAACACCATCGGTTACCCAGGTGATATCTGAAATCAAGGCTTGTCTGATTCCATAATCTTCATACATCTTTCTGGCTGCAAATTCTGCATGTCCCGCACCATGTTCTTCCCAGCACGTAAATACCAGCAAGCCGTCTTTCAGCTGCTCTGCCACCTTCAATGCATTCCATACACCCAGACGATTGTCCATGTAGCAGCATTGCACATATTCTTCGGTTTCAATAAAATCCGGACTGAAGGTCAGATAGGTTCCTCTGGGTAGCTCCGGTTCGCCTTTATAGTAAAGCTCATTTTGTTCGGTATGCTCGAGCTCGTAATCTAAAAAATCCTGCCGTTGAGGAAGAACAGCCCTTATTTTATAACCATTCTCACAAAACGGACCTCCGACCTTGATGATTTGTCTGCCATAACGGGTCATAAATCCTATGCTGTCCAGGTGGGCGAGAATGGCCGTGCGGGGATTACCAAATTTTACGGCAAAGCCATCGCCCCATTCTTCTCCATCGATAATTTCCGGTGCCGAGGCTTTAAAATATTCCTTGCGGGAGAAGTGTTGGAGCAGGAATTCTTTCATCGGCCATTCCATGCCGCTGGGTGCCTGAATGTGGCACATTTTCCTGAGTAGCTCAATGTCAGCAGTCATCGTTCATTTTTTTTGAGTGAAGCACCATGATTTTCTGTGAATCCGTTAAAGTTAAGGTAAATTTACCGCATGGATTTTAAGCTAACTTCTGAATTTAAACCCACGGGCGATCAGCCACAGGCCATCATGGAGCTGGTGGAGGGCGCAAAGCGCGGCGATACCCATCAGGTATTGCTCGGGGTAACGGGTTCAGGAAAGACTTTTACCATTGCCAATGTGATTGCTCAACTCAACAGGCCTGCCCTGGTCTTGAGTCATAATAAAACGCTGGCAGCTCAGCTATACGGAGAATTTAAGCAGTTCTTTCCAGAGAATGCCGTGGAGTATTTTGTTTCATATTATGATTATTATCAGCCCGAAGCTTATCTCCCAACCACCAATACCTACATCGAAAAAGATTTATCTATCAACGATGAAATCGAAAAGCTCAGGTTGAGTACCACTTCGTCTTTGTTATCCGGGCGGCGTGATGTGCTGGTGGTATCCAGTGTATCCTGTCTGTATGGTATGGGCAACCCGCAAGACTATCACAGCAATGTGGTGACGGTAAAAAAGGGGGAGCGCATCTCAAGAAATAAATTTTTGCATCAACTGGTAAGTGCCTTGTATTCTCGTACAGAGGGGGAGTTTACCCATGGTACCTTCCGCGTGAAAGGTGATACGGTTGATGTGTATCTCGCCTATCGCGATTTCGCCTATCGCATCACTTTCTTCGGAGATGAGATTGAAGAGGTGGAGGCTTTTGACCCTGTCTCGGGTGTGCGCTATGAACATCTCGATGAGGTGAGAATTAGTCCGGCTAATCTATTCGTCACCACCAAGGATGCGATGAAAAAGGCCATCTTCAACATTCAGGACGACCTCACTGCGCAAATTGAATTTCTCAAAGACCTGGGTAAGCATATTGAGGCCAAACGCCTCGAGGACCGTGTTACCTATGATATGGAAATGATGCGTGAACTGGGCTACTGTGCCGGCATTGAAAATTATTCCCGTTATTTTGACGGAAGACCGGCAGGTATGCGTCCTTTCTGTCTGCTGGATTATTTCCCGAAAGACTTCCTGCTTGTCATTGATGAAAGTCATGCTACCATTCCCCAGATCAGAGCAATGTACGGTGGCGATCGTTCACGCAAGGTGAATCTTGTGGAGTATGGCTTCCGTCTTCCCGCTGCACTGGATAACCGTCCGTTGACCTTCGATGAGTTTGACAGTTTTCATTGCCAAACCATTTACATCAGTGCAACACCCGCTGACTTTGAGTTACAGCGTGCCGGTGGCATTGTCGTGGAACAGCTTATTCGTCCTACCGGACTGCTCGACCCTCCTATTGAAGTGCGTCCCACCGCCAACCAGGTAGATGATCTTATGGCAGAGATTGGCGTCTATGTAAAAAATGAACATCGTGTTCTTGTAACCACTCTTACCAAGCGCATGGCAGAGGAGCTTACCAAGTATCTGACACGAATCGGAATTCGATGCCGTTACATTCATAGCGATGTAGATACCCTGGAGCGTGTGGAAATTCTGCGCGATTTGCGCCTTGGCTTGTTCGATGTATTGATTGGTGTGAACCTTTTGCGCGAGGGACTCGACCTTCCGGAGGTGGCACTGGTAGCCATTCTTGATGCCGATAAAGAAGGGTTTTTGCGTTCTGCCCGTTCACTGACACAGACCTCAGGCAGAGCAGCGAGAAATATAAAGGGCAAGGTGATCATGTATGCTGATAAGATTACCGCTGCCATGCGTCAGACCATCGACGAGACAGAGAGACGCAGGGCCAAGCAGATGGCTTATAATGAAGAGCATGGAATTGTGCCCACTCAGATTGTGAGATCCAAAGAAAGCATACTCGGACAAACGACAGTGGCCGGAAGCGCAAACAAAAATGAAGGGGCTGCGAAATATTATGTTGAGCCTGATGGAAGCCTGAACATGGCAGCCGATCCGGTGGAGCAATATATGAGCCGAGAACAGCTTGAGCGCGCACTCAGAGATGCACGCAAGCAGATGGAAAAATCGGCACGGGATTTGGATTTCGTGCAGGCGGCCCGCTACCGCGATGAAATGTACAGACTTGAAAAATTGATAACCGATCACGCATAACATGAAGCTTCAAACCCTTTCCCTCAGCGCTTTTTTGATCTCGGCATTACTGCTTGGTGCCTGTAAAACATCCACCGTGAGCCTCGATGTTCTGAGGCCGGCAGATATCACCCTTCCCGACCATATACAGAAAGTGGTGGTGGTGAACAGAACTTATCCCTCAAAGGAAGATAAGGTATGGAATGTTGTGGAGGGGGTTTTGACAGGAGAGGGTATCGGCACCGACCGCCGTGCGACGGAAGAAGCCATCAAGGGAATGATTGAGACCATGCGCCGCAGTCCGCGTTTTCAGCTTGTAAATCCATACACAACAGGCGAGAAGGGCAGTGGCACAGGTTCCTTCCCGGAGCCTTTGCCCTGGAGCAAGGTAGAGGAGATCTGTAACAATTCACAGGCAGATGCGCTGATATCGCTCGAGGCCTTCGACTCGGATTCAAGGCTTGCCTATGCGAATGTGGTGGTAAAAGAGAAGAACAAAGCCGGTGCCCTGGTAGATGTACCTTATGTGGATGCCAACATGCGCATGACCATCACCAATGGATGGAGGCTTTATGATGTGAAGCAAAAGCGTATTCTCGATGAGAACAGAAGTGATGATTTTATGGATTTTACTAGCCGTGGACCTAATCCTCAGGCTGCAGCTTCAGGCTTGCCCCCACGTTTCAATATGTTGATGCAGACGGGTTTCCGTGCCGGTCAGGATTACGGCTATCGTATCAGTCCGATGTGGGTGAAGGTGGGCAGAGAGTATTACAAAAAGGGCAGTGAGCCGCTGGAGACAGCCCATCGTAAGGTAAAGGCCAACAACTGGGAAGCCGCAGCTGATTTGTGGAAAAGGGAGGCAGGCTCTTCTGACTCCAAGGTGGCAGGACGCGCATGCTACAACATGGCTGTATTCAGTGAAATAAAGGGCAATCTCGACATGGCCCGTGAATGGGCAGAGAAAGCCTACACCGTTCATAAAAACAAGAAGGCGAGAAACTATCTGGGAGTTATTGAACAGCGCAGGCGTGAGCAAGAGCGCGCCCTTGATCAGATGCGCTCTGTGGAGGGGCAGCAACCCTGATTTGGTAATTACAAAATATGGCGTATATTTGCGGCCTCATTCCCGGACCCGTAGCTTAACTGGATAGAGCATCTGACTACGGATCAGAAGGTTAGGGGTTCGACTCCCTTCGGGTCCGCTCGGGAAATTTTTCAAAAGACCACTCGGCAACGGGTGGTTTTTTTTATGCTGTGCGATGTGCAGCTCACACATCGTTGAAACCAAAGTGGTGTGAGTAGCACGGCAAGGTGCGAAACATACCTACCCAGGTTTCAAACTGTCAGGATACTTCTGTTACCTCATTGTGCAGAATGCTGAACCGGCCCACCTGTTCAAGGACTTATTTTTAGAAAATAAGCAGCAAGCCATTCACAACAAACCCACACCCGGCCTAATACAAGA
>JBIIMV010000118.1:0-5216 GCA_044337805.1 Bacteroidia bacterium | reverse complement strand
TGTTTTCAGTCTGAATGCTCAACCTGCAGGAAGCCCCTTCGCAGGTAGAATATACGCAGGTACCAGAAGAGGTCTTCGCATCTCTGATGATGGTGGTCAAACCTGGATAAACCCAATAAAAAGCGCATCAGGGCAGCCTGTACTATCTCCTTGTAACGACATCGCCATCTCTGCCGATGGGAAAAAAGTAATCGCTTCGATAAGCTTTCAGATGTGGGTTTCTAACAACTATGGTGGCGATTTAGCATTCAAAAACAGGTCTGTTAACAGTGTCGGTCTTCCCCCTTCCGGATTGCCCTCCATTTTGTCTAACCTAAAAATTGGCATCGCTCCCTCTGACAGTTCCGTTGTTTATGCAATCGGCTCTCAATCGAGCAATTTCAGCCTTGCAGGCGTGTGGAAATCAACCAATGG
Organism: Bacteroidia bacterium; assembly: GCA_044337805.1. Taxonomy (GTDB): domain Bacteria; phylum Bacteroidota; class Bacteroidia; order UBA4408; family UBA4408; genus JBEGML01. The sequence goes on along the minus strand of JBIIMV010000118.1, from coordinate 4,802 downwards.
TGCCTCCACCTTCACCTCTATCGCGCCGGGAGGTTCGAGCTCCTTTCAACCATTGGCTCAGCAGGGTGACTATAACTGTTGCATTGCGGTGCACCCGACTGATAAAGACCGTATCTTCATTGGAGGTCTCGACCTGTATAAATATACATCCACAACAGGCTGGGGGCAAATATCTGCCTGGAATTACTCCTCCTTCAGTACTTTGTACGTTCATGCCGACAACCACATTATTGTAATCAACAAAAACAATCCCGATGTGATGTATGTAGGAAACGATGGCGGAGTTTTCCGCTCCATCAACGGAGGTCAGTCCTGGTCTGCAAGAAACAGAGGATACAATGTAACTCAGTTCTATTCCTTAGGCTTCTCACCCTTTGGTGCCGTTATTGGCGGTTCTCAGGATAATGGAACCAACCTCATCAACTTTCAGGGAAATACGCCGCTCGCAGCATCATCTGTTATAGGTGGCGATGGCTTCGATTGTGAAATATCAACCATCAATCCTGATGCATATTTCGGCTCGCTCTACTTCGGTGAACTTCTTCGCTCTGCCAACCAGGGTAACCAGATGGCCGGATTTTTCACAGGTCAGGCAAACAGCTTTGTAGGTCAAAGCTCCTTTCATACCATCGCAAGGTTGTGGGAGTCCTTCAACAACCCAAATTCTCTCGATTCTGTCAATTATCTGGTTCCTGCCGGTGAAACGGTTTCTCCCGGTGAAACAATCACCGTTTTCTCAAACACAAGCCAATATCCCTTTACCTGGAACAACAACACAGGTCAAACCTTCAATGCCAATGATGTCATCAAAATCAAAGACCCTGTACAATCTCGTATGGCAGTCGGGCTTATCGGAACAGCTGGTATCCGCGTCTTCCTGACAAACAGACCCCTCGATTTTTCCAAAGATCCCTATTGGATGGCAGTAGGTTCTAATGATGCCTGGATCGACTCCATCAATGGTGACAAACTCAGCGGCGAAGCGACAGCCCTTTCTTTCTCAGGTGATGGTGACCACCTCTTCGTAGGTACAGAAAGCGGAAATGTTTACCGCATCAGCGGTCTTAATACCATAAAGTTTAACCAGTTAAGTGATACCATCACCGGCTGGGTTGGTCGTCCCGGCTGTGCGCTTACTCAAACCCGAATCGGTTTCTTTAGTCAAAGAGTTGTCACCAGCATCGCATGCGATCCTAACGATGCAGATCGAATTCTGGTAACACTCGGCAATTACGACAATACAAATTATGTTTATTTCTGCGGAAATGCTGCCACTGCACCCTCCGCTGCCAACTCGACCAACTTTACATCAAAACAGGGCAACCTTCCCAAAATGCCCGTTTACTCGTCAATCATAGACTATTCTAACGGTTCAAGATTCATGCTTGGAACAGAATATGGCATCTGGACCTCATCTAATGCGGGAAGTGCTTGGTCTTCTGATAATTCAGGCATGTCTAATAGCCAGGTTTTCATGCTTCGTCAACAAACCCAACCCTACAACAAATGCTGGAACTCAGGGCATGTGTACGCCGCAACACACGGAAGAGGAATTTTCAAAACCACAACGCTTACAGGTATCGGTAAACCATCTGCTTCCGATAAAATCAGTCAGAGTAATCAATTAGAGATTTTTCCAAATCCTCTGTCTCAACAATCAATCCTCGGCTTCTTTCAGGAAACTCCCGGAAACTCTTTGCTGCGCATTTTTGACCTTCAGGGAAAATTAGTGAGGGAAATCCCCTTGAATAACCTGCTTGAAGGTCATCAAAGAATCACACTCCTCAGAGAAAATCTGGTGCAGGGTTCTTACCTTATCTCGGTTCAAACTCCGGTATCAAGAAAAACAACCAAATTGGTGGTAACACATTAAACCAAATGAAGGCCCCTGAAAAGGGGCTTTTTTTATGAAAATAGGTATCAACGGACTAGGCAGAATTGGAAGAACTTTTCTGCGCCTGATTCACAACCACCCCGAAATTCAGGTGGTTGCAGCAAATGATATTGCTGACACTCAAACGATTTGTCACCTCTTATTTTTCGATTCCATTCATGGTAAAGCCTACTCAAGGCCACATTCGCAGGATGATGACACTATCATCTTTGGATGTCACAAAATCAAAATGCTGCATGAAAAAAATCCACAAAATATTCCATGGTCGAGGTACGGGGTTGAGTGGGTGCTGGAAGCTACAGGCGCTTTTCTTGATGCTGCCTCATTCAATGCTCATCTTCAAGAAGGTGTCAGGGGCGTCCTGCTGTCCGCACCTCCAAAAGATCCTGTCCCTACAATTGTTTTGGGCGTCAATAATCAATCCTTGAACGGAAAAGAGCGCGTTATCTCAAACGCGTCCTGTACCACGAACTCGGCCGCACCTCTGCTGGAAATCCTGGATCGCCATTTCGGACTTGACTCTGCGTTCATCACTACCGTTCATGCTTATACAGGCGACCAAAAATTAACAGACTCTCCCCATAAAGACTTAAGAAGAGCCCGTGCGGCAACACTTTCAATCATCCCAACAACAACAGGTGCAGCAAAAGCCATTACCAGAGTGCTACCACAACTTGAAGGAAAAATTGGTGGAAGCGGCATCAGAGTGCCGGTTCCGGATGGCTCCCTGACCGATATCACAGCAACACTAAAAAGTTACGCCGATAAAACGATTCTGAATAGGGTTTTCAAGGAAGAATCTGAAAACCGATACAACAAACTCATTGAATTCTGCACCGATCCTGTGGTATCCTCAGATATTCTGGGAACAACATTCTCAACAGTGTTCGACGCTGAACTAACGGCTGTTGTTGGACCAATGATTAAAATCGTGGCATGGTACGACAACGAAACGGGCTATTCGAACCGATTGGTAGATTTATTGTTGTATTGGAAGAAAATCTCAAAACAATGAAATTCATCACAGGAGCTTTGCTCATCACAGCCGGAATTATTTCCCTTAACTTTATGTCAACAGCAAAAAAAAATCTGCACCAATTGAAAGCCAACACCATTGATGGTAAGGAATTCTCCTTCTCCTCACTGAAAGGGAAAAAGGTGCTTATCGTCAATACCGCATCTGAATGTGGCTACACGCCACAATATGCTGAACTTGAGGAGCTTTATATCAAATACAAATCCTCCGGCTTTGAAATCATTGGGTTTCCATCTAATGATTTCGGTGGGCAGGAACCGGGAACCAATCAGGAAATAAAGGCTTTTTGCAAAAAAAATTACGGGGTAACCTTCACTATGATGGAAAAGATATCAGTGAAAGGTCCCGGCGCGCATCCCGTTTACAAATGGCTAACCGGCAAAGAGGAAAATGGTGTTAACGGCGACCCGGTAAAATGGAATTTCCATAAATTCCTTATCGACGAAAATGGAAATCTCGTCAAAGCCCTGCCATCTTCAGTGAAGCCAATGAGCAGCGAAATTACCTCGTGGATAACAAAAAAATGACCTCACCTAAAGTTGAAATACTTGCCTTTTCAGCGCATCCCGACGACGCAGAATTGGCTGTCTCGGGAACCTTGCTTCTTCAAAAATCTCTCGGAAATACCATCGGTATCATTGACCTGACACGCGGTGAGCTCGGTACAAGAGGCACTATGGAAGGGCGAATGGAAGAGTCAATGAATGCTTCCGCCCTGCTCGGACTTGATGCCAGGGAAAATCTAGGATTTAGAGATGGTTTCTTTATTAATGATGAAGAACACCGGCTCAAAATAATTCAGACTCTAAGAAAATACAGGCCCGATGTTGTTTTTGCAAACGCTCCTTCCGACAGACACCCCGACCATGCACGCGCATCGGCACTCGTTGCCGATGCATGCTTCTATTCGGGTCTGAGACGAATCGAAACTAAGGATGCTTCTGGTGCGCAACAGACTCCCTGGCGCCCAAAACGTATTTATTTTTACATTCAGTTCTGGTCGCTAAAACCCGATTTCTTCGTGGATATCTCTGATTTCATGGAAAGGAAGAATGAGGTGGTGCTTGCCCACAAATCACAGTTCCACAATCCTGCATCTCAGGAACCGGAAACCCTTATCTCGTCGAAACATTTTCTTGACAACATCACTGAACGCGCTTCAGATTGGGGTCGGCTGGCTGGCTGCAGGTTTGCTGAAGCCTTCATCGTTCAAAGACAACCAATGGTAAAAGACCTCATGAGCCTTCTCTGATAATTTACTGAACACAAAAAAAAATCGCCGGCATAACCGGCGATTTTTTTTTGTGACAATGGTATCTTAACGCATGAGCTTGAAGAAGCCACTTGCCGGCGTAAACTTACTGCCATCCTTTTTCAAGGTTGCATCGATAATGTAATAATACGTTCCTGCAGGATAGTCGCCTCCGTCCCAGAAGTCATCGGCACTTGTGAACTCAATGATTTTCTTGCCCCAGCGATCAAAGATGATGGCATTGAACGATGAGAAATCTGAGGCCCTTACCTGGAATCGGAAGGTATTATTCCCGGCATCCCCGTTTGGAGTGAAAATGTTCGGAATGATTTTCTCAACAATTTGCTCCACAAAAACATCAACCCTCGCGGTATCCAGACAGCCATCAGCACTTGTGCCAATCAACTGTACATTGTAAGTACCTGAATCTTCAAAAAGGTATAATGGATTTTGAACATTGCTTGTTGCTCCTCCATCGTCAAAGTTCCAAAGGAATGTATTCACGTTAACCGTAGACGAGCTTGATGTAAAGGCAACTTCCAGTGGTGCATCACCCTGTGTTGGATTGGCTGTAATACTGAGGTTGGGTCGTGGATAGAAAAAGAGAGGAACTTCTAATG
>JBIIMV010000117.1:0-5218 GCA_044337805.1 Bacteroidia bacterium | reverse complement strand
GGTGTGTATGAATCAGGTCTTTTTGCCAGGGTAAAGCACTTGAATGTTGAACGTGGTAATTTTCTGAGCCTTATTCTAAATCCTTCAAGAGCTTTACGGTATTTCTCCGTAATCGCAATTGCTGTACCTGTATGGTATGTGGTTGGTATCCTGATCACTTTTGCCCCTGAGATGGCAAAGGCACTTGGTATGCAGGGCGCCCTGCCCGATCCGGGAACATCCATCATGTTTACCTATGCCGGTATCACGCTTGGTGACTTGGGCAGTGGTCTTTTAAGTCAGTTTCTCAGGTCAAGAAAAAAAGCAATCGCCATCTTCATGGGAATGACTGTTTTTTTTACTGCCATGTATTTTCTCTTTGCAGCAAAGTCTTTGTTCGTGTTTTACGCTATTGCCACCTGTGTGGGTTTTGCAACAGGTTATTGGGCAGTTTTCATGACTTCTGCGGCTGAACAGTTCGGTACCAACATAAGAGCTACAGCCACCACCACGGCCCCGAATTTTGTACGTGGAGCGGTTATACCCATCACTATGGGATTCCGGTTTCTGCAGCCTGCTTTGGGTACCGTTGAATCTGCGATTCTGGTTGGAACAATCACTTTCTCTGTTGCCTTTTTTGCCTTGTATCTGCTGCGGGAAACTTTCGGTAAAGACCTTAATTTTACAGAATGAAACATTCACCGCTTACCCTGGTAGTGGGGGCATCCGAAAATCCGGATCGTTATTCCTGTAAGGCAGCACATGCCCTTGTTTCTCATGGTTATCGCATTGCACTTTTAGGTAGTCGAAAGGGAACGCTGTTGGAGCACGAAATTTTTACGGGTACACCTGCCTTCGAACAGCCTGATACCATAACCTTATATATAGGTCCGCCTGCGCAGCAAGGAATGATGGACTATCTTCTTTCTCTGAAACCACGGCGGATTATCTTTAATCCGGGTACTGAAAACCCTGAGTTCGAAGCAAGGGCAAGAAATCAGGGTATTGAGGTTTTGGAGGCATGTACCCTTGTTCTTTTATCGACAAAAAAATATTTTTCATAGATGAAAAACAATTTTTTGTCGCTCTGAATTTCCGGCGCCCTCCCGGATCTGTTTTTCCATCAATTTTTTAAGGGGCCATAACTATATAGGGATAACTTTGTTAGAGGAAAGAAAAAACTGAAATGCTTTTCGGAAAATTACCTGTGATGGTTGTGATTTCCGCCTTTGTGGTGGCGGGGTCTTTTTTAATGCCGGGAAACGATTCTGCAGCAAGATTTCATACCCCTCAAGAGTTGGATGCCTTTCGAAGCAAGCGATCGCCTATCGGTGCGGGGCAATATTTTCTTCCCAGCTACCGCTGTCAGGGTTGCCATGGTCTTGATTCTTCAGGATTTGCCAATGTAAATGAAAACGGAGAAGATGTGAATCTATACGATCATTGGAAGGCGACCATGATGGCACAGAGTGGTCGCGACCCCTTGTGGAGGGCAAAGGTGATGCAGGAAATTACCGTGAATCCTTCTCATGCAGCGGAACTCCAGGATAAATGTACCAGTTGTCATGCCCCCATGGGTCACTATAATGCTAAACTGCATGGTGCTGCGCATTATTCTTTGGCTCAGGTGCTGGGAGATTCACTTGGTTTAGACGGTGTCTCCTGCTCCGGTTGTCATACCATCAACACCCAGGGTATTGGGCACGTGCTGGGACAATCATTTTCCGGAGATATTCCCTTTGACACCACCCGGAAAATTTACGGGCCCTTTCAAAATCCTTTTTTGGGGCCAATGAATCTCTATGAAGGTTATACTCCGGTATACAGTCAGCACATGAGTGAAAGTAAGGTGTGTTCCTCCTGTCATACGCTTATTACAAGCTCCGCTGACCTGAACGGCAATCCCACCGGTATTGATTTTGTCGAACAAGCCACTTACCATGAATATCTGAATTCTACATTTCCTGCCAATAACATTACCTGTCAGACCTGCCACATGCCAACCCTGCCCGATGCAGTGGTTATCGCCAATGGCAATATCAATTATCAGGCCCGGTATCCTTTTAATCAGCATCGTTTCTCCGGAGCGAATCATTTTATGTTAAACCTGATGAAGGATAACCGACAGGCCCTCGGTATTGATGCGACTGATGCTCATTACGATACAGTCATTACCTATACAGATATCATGTTGCAGCAGCGTTCGGTTGACCTCACCCTGCTGCTCGACAGTATTTCTTCAGATACCGCTTTCTATAAGGTTAAACTCAAGAACAAAGCAGGGCATAAATTTCCGAGTGGCTATCCTTCAAGGCGTGCAGTATTGCAATTTGTTGTAACCGGAGCCTTGCCCACAGATACTATTTTCAGGTCAGGAACATTTACCTCCGATTTCCGCGTTGTGGGAGAGCCGGCGTCTTTTGAGCCTCATCATCAGATTATCTCTCAAAACGATCGACCTCAAATCTATGAGATGATTATGGGAGATGTAAACAACCAGTATACGTCGGTGCTTGAGCGCGGAACCTATTTACTAAAAGACAACCGTCTTCCGCCTCAGGGTTTCACCACCACACATCCTGTGTATGATACCGTGCAGGTTTCTGCAGATGCCTTGGCCGATCCTGATTTTAACAAGAACCAGGGTGTTGAAGGAACGGGAGAGGATTTCGTTTATTACCACGTTCCACTCAACGGGCACAGCGGATTTATTCAGGCAGGAGCTAAAATGTTTTATCAGGCAGTTCCACCACGATTTCTGGATGAGATGTTTGCCTTGCCTAACCCACACTCCCTCATCACCGATTTTCAGTCGATGTACCAGAGTGCTAACAGAAGTCCGTATTTAATGGTTTCAGACCAGTATCAGACAACCGTTACCAAAACCTTTGGTCAGTCGCTGTCAGGGCTTTCCCTCAGTCCAACGATATGCCGCGATGGCCGTGTGAACGTGATTCCCGGACAGGGCCACAAGATTTCCTCTGTGGAGGTTTTTGACCCCGCAGGAAGAAAAATTCAAAATACTTCAGGTGCCATCCCCGATGGGGTGTTGACCATATCTCTGCCGGAAACCAGAGGAACCTACCTCATCAGAATTCGTGAAAATGGAAAAATTCATCATTTTAAAGTCTTCCGATTCTGAAAAAGACTAATTTCACCTAACCAAATCATACACCCTAACTCCAATTTGCCAATGAAAAACGCTACTACGATGAAAAAAGCGATGGCAGGATTACTGTTCTCACTGTTGCCCGGTATGCTATCGGCTCAGTTTGTGACTTTCAGCAATCAGTCTTCACTCATCAACGATGCAACCATGCGCAGCGGTAACTGCCTTTCAGTTACAGATGTCAACAACGATGGACTCGACGATATTGTCCGTCTTGACAATGGCAACCAGCTCAACTATGAGCTTCAAAACCGCGATGGAAGCTTTACCAATCATTTCATCTCTGCCATGAGTGGCGGTAGCGCATGGGGCATGGCGGTGGCTGACTTCGATCATAATGGCATCAAGGATGTCGTAACCGATGCCGGCAGCGGGGTTAATATCGTGCTCATTACCGACAATGCCGGTGCACTCACAGGCGTGGTGAATCAGCTTACAACCAGCATTTCACTCCTGCAAAACGTTACCATTGTCGATGTAGACAGTGACGGTTGGGAAGATGTTTTCCTCTGCGACGATAATCAGGCCAGCAAGATTTTCCGCAACCTGGGAACAGGGGCAGGAACTTTTGCCCAAAACAACATTATTAATTTTGATTTGTACCCGGGTGTGAATTACGGGAGCGACCCTGCCGATTCAGGAAACTATGGTTCTGTTTGGTCAGACTTCGATCAGGATGGTGATATGGATTTGTACATTGCCAAATGTCGTCAGGCAAGTGGGGATACCTCGGATCTTCGCCGCCATGACGTACTTTATGTTAATGACGGAAACGGAAATTTTAATAATGAAATTACTGCGAGAGGGTTGAGAAATGGTTACCAGACCTGGACTGCCACCTTTGGTGATGTGGACAATGATGGTGACTTCGATATTGTAAGAACCAATCACAACCTCCTTCCTTATGGAACGGAAATTCTGTTGAATGATGGCACAGGTCATTTTATTGACATCAGCGCTACCACCGGAATCAATACTACCTCCATGACTCCTTACCAGAGTGTTTTCGAAGATTTCGATAACGATGGATGGCTTGACGTTCTCGTTACCGGTACAACCTGGATGATGTTCCGTAACAACCAAAACAACACCTTCACCAACATCACTAACCTGATGTCTTACACAGGTGGTATGGTTTCTTTTGCCACCGGTGATCTCAACCACGATGGATTTATTGATTTATTTACCTCTTATGGTGATGGATATAATTCTCCCAATGCAACAGTGAACGATGCCCTCTATATGAACGGAGGCAACAGCAATCATTTCATCACCTTCGCACTCGAAGGAACCGTTTCTACTAAAATGGCCCTCGGTGCAAGGGTAAGAATCTATGGTCCATGGGGTATTCAGGTGCGTGAGGTAAGATCAGGTGAATCCTATGGCACTGTGAATTCATCACAACTTCACTTTGGAATCGGACAAAGCACCTCTGTTGATTCAGCAGAGGTTATCTGGCCGGGTGGTCAGTCGCAGTGGTTCTATAACCTGGCTTCTGATCAGTTTGTTACCATCGTTGAAAATGGTTGTGTGATAACAGGTAACGTAGTATCCGGAAATCCAATATTCTGCACCGGACAGTCGACCACCATTACTGCTGCTTCAGGATTTACCGGCTATTTATGGAACGATAATTCCACCGGGACTTCTGTTACCGTTTCTGCCACTCAATCTGTCAATGTTGAGGTTACAGACGCCAGCGGCTGTACCAATATCTCTCCTTCTGTTCATACCATTCAGAATCCTGATGAAACCCCCAGCCTCACCATCAATGGCAACCTGGAATTCTGTGAAGGTGGTAACGTCACGCTTTCAAGCTCTGTTGCAACTTCTTATCTGTGGAGCAATGGCACAGCGTCTCAGGATAACGTCGTGTCTACTTCAGGCAATTACTATGTTACCATTCAGGGAACCTGCGGTCAGTTTAATTCCGACACCATCACGGTAAACGTAAATCCCGCTCCTGCACCGAGTGCTATTGGAAGTACTATTAGTTCTCCTCAAAGCGTTACTTTGAACGCTACCGGAAACAATCTGGTGTGGTACGATGCTCAGACCGGTGGCAACATG
>JBIIMV010000116.1:0-5251 GCA_044337805.1 Bacteroidia bacterium | reverse complement strand
GTTCACTAAAGAGTCTTCAAGATCCAGGTTTCCTATATCACGTCCACTGTTGATGATGGAATAAATACTTGGTCTTGACTCAACCGGAACATCAAAGAGCTGCTGGTAATAGAATTCGGTTTTGAATCGGGTTGAAGCTCCGAGAATTTTTTCGAACGATGTGATGAAGTGTCTCGCTCTCATGAATTGCAGGTGACGATTTGTCTGATCAAGTGAGCCATCGGGAGCGGTTGTTTCCAAAAAGTAATAAACCCATGGGTGCAATTGGCTATGGGCTCCGAATCCAAAAGAAAGTGAGGCACCATTTTTTAGCCGTATGGCAAGTGAGGAACGAGGCTCCAAGGAATGGCTACCGTTTAGCCATAAACCAATGTAATGCAGACCCGTGTTCCAGGTTATTTTGTCGTTAAAGCGATGCTGCCATTGAGTAAATAAGCGGTAGAATCCTGTAGTGCCCCTCTCAGAAAACAATACCATTTGTTTCCGTAAAATTCTCGAGAATTGTGTGTTTTGGAAGTTAAAACCGCAAAAATAGGCAGTTGCCCCTGCACGAATCAGATTCCGAGAGTTAAGTTTGTTGTTGAGAACATACTGCAGCTGATGCTGGTATTCATCAGATTGATTATCAAATGTTCTGTATTTTGAACCGGTTCTTGACAAGGTGTCGACTGTTGCAATAAACCTCGATCCACTCATGGAATAGGAAAATTTGCCCATTGTTTTTTGATTAAAAAACCAGGCATGACTGAAGCCTGTGGCCCCCATTCTGGTGCCATAAATGAGGTCTGTGCCGCGACCTGAAAATGACCAGTCACCTTCTTTTTTCTCACTGTCAAGCAACGAGATATCACTTTTGCCACCAATGCCCCACACTGAAAAAACACCTGCTGAGGCTGTTGGAAATTGAAGTTTAATAGAAATGTCCTGATACTGTGGAACTCCTGAAACGCCGAAACGAATTCCGAGCAGGTCAAAAGCCTGCAGGGTGGAATAGCGGTAATTGAGCAGATAGGAAGCATTTTCGCCTTTTTTGAATGGACCTTCTGCGCCCAGTTCAAAGCCGTTGATGCCAACCTGTCCGGTAAATTCTTTTTTCTCATTGTTTCCCGGTCGCATTTTTAGATCGAAGGCTGCAGCCAATCTGCCGCCATATTCAGCCGGGAATGCTCCGGTCATAAAATCAGAGGAGGTCAATAGATTATTGTTTAAAATGCTGATTGGGCCACCTGTTGCGCCTTGGGCGGAAAAGTGATTTGGATTTGGGATGTCAACTCCTTCCAGACGCCAGAGAACTCCCAGAGGCGAATTTCCCCTCACAATAATATCGTTCCGGGCATCATTGCCTGCAGCTACGCCTGCATAGTTGCTAACCATCCTGCTTACGTCACCGCGGCTACCTGCATAGCGATTTGCTTCCTCCATCTGGAATGATCGCGCACTCACAAGTGCGAGTTCATTGTTTGGCTTGCCTTTTTCCATGCTCGATACAATTTCAACTGCACCGGTTTCAGTCACTTTTTCGGTTAATTCAATCTCCAGAACTAATTCTTTTCCTGAGGTAACAACAATATTTTCCAGTGTGCGGCTGTGATAGCCAAGCGACTTCACTTTTATAGTTTGTCTGCCAACCGGAACACCGGAAAGTTTGAACTTGCCATCATCATCAGAAATGGAGGCAATGTTGCCCGTTGGCAACGAAATTTCTATGACAACACCGGGAAGCGGTTGCTTTGAGTCGGCATCTATGGTTCTGCCCCTAACCGATTGCAGAATGATATCCTGCGCTATGCTATTGCCTGCCAGCAAAAAAAGCCAGTAAAGAAATCCAATGGTGGTGGGAACAACCTTTTTCAAGCTGTAAAATTACATAACAGCAAAGAAATGAGCTTTGTTATTCCACACTCTTTATCAATCGCTACCTTCGTAACCGAAAATGCGGCGCGTCTCTGTTGTTTCCTATCTCAATAGTTTACCCTACCTCGAAGGCTTAAAGACTTTTTTATCACCTGAGCAATGGGAGATAAGCGTTGATCCGCCTGGTGAAATTGCCAGAAAACTATCTCAAGGGCTCACAGATATTGGTCTTGTCCCTGTTGCTGCCATTCCCGGAATAGACGGAGCACATGTAATCACTCCGTATGGCATTGCAGCTGATGGTCCGGTTAATTCAGTTTTCCTCTTTAGTCAGAATCCGCTCCATGAACTTGAAAATATTTACCTGGATTTTGAGTCAAGAACTTCGGTCGCACTTGTACGTTTGCTGGCTCGGGATTTATGGAAGACTGAATGGAAGTTCCTGCCTGCCTTAGATGGTTTTGAAGCTGAAATTCATGGGCGAACCGGTGGGGTAATCATTGGAGACAGAGCTATTCGGGCACTGGGCAAATTTGGCTATCGCTATGATTTGTCTGACTGTTGGAGAACTCTTACGGGCTTGCCCTTTGTTTTTGCTCGTTGGGTAAGCAGGGTTGATTTGAGTGCAGAGGAATTGACTAAATTCTGTTATGCATTGGAAAAGGGTCTGGAAATGAAGGACTTGCTACTTCAAAATTTATTGGAAAGTCGGGAATGGGACCATGATTTTGTACGTAAATATCTGAATGAAAGTATTTTATATAAAATAAATGCCTCAGCAGAGGCAGGCATGAGCCTGTTTCTGGAGAGGGGTGGTGATTTTTTTTCTCGTCTTTATTAGGCCTGAACAAAAAAAAATTATCTTTGCGCTCCCTAAAATAATGGGGTAATCTTATGTTAAACAACTACGAAACCGTTTTCATTCTAACTCCCGTTTTGTCTGAGGATCAGGCAAAGGAAGCGGTAAACAAGTACAAGGACCTCATCACCCAGGCTGGAGGTAAACTTGTTCATGAAGAGCACTGGGGCCTGAAGAAGCTGGCATATCCCATCCAGAAAAAGACCTCAGGATTCTACCATTTGATCCAGTTTCAGGCAAACGGAAGTTTTGTCACTGACCTTGAGATCAACTACAAGCGAGATGAAAGAATTATCCGCTTTATGACTGTAGCGCTTGACAAATATTCACTTGCTTACAGCGAGCGTCGTCGCAACAAGAAAGACGAAAACAAGGAAAAAGTAACAGCCTAATTCCTAATGCTATGTCAAAAAGTTCAGAAATCAGATATCTCAATCCTCCGACTGTGGAGGTCTCCAAGAAGAAGTATTGCCGTTTTAAAAAGAGCGGCATCAAATACATTGACTACAAGGATCCTAACTTCCTACTGAAGTTTGTGAATGAGCAGGGTAAGATTCTTCCCCGTCGCCTTACCGGTACTTCGGTGAAGTATCAAAGAAAGGTGGCCCTTGCAATCAAAAGAGCACGTCATTTGGCATTGATGCCTTACGTTGCTGACATGTTAAAATAATTTGGAGGAACGGTAATGAAAGTAATTCTCAAACAAGACGTTAAACATCTTGGTCTAAAAGACGATGTTGTCACGGTAAAAAATGGTTACGGCAGCAATTTTCTCCTGCCTAAAGGTCTGGCGGTAATCGCCAGCGAAACCAATCTTAAAGTTCTCGGTGAAATCCAGAAACAACGTTCTTTCAAAGAAGAAAAAATCAGGCAGGCTGCTCAAAAGACAGCTGATTTTCTTAAAGACATTGTGGTGAAAGTTGGTGCTAAAGCCGGCGACTCCGGGAAAATTTATGGTTCAGTAACCACCGTACAGCTTGCCGAAGCAATCAAGAAACTCGGTCATGAAATTGATCGTCGCTTAATTCAGATGGACGAGGATGGAATTAAATCTCTGGGTTCATTCACTGCCAAGGCCAGATTGCATCGCGACGTTGTTGCTGAAATTAAGTTCGACGTTGTAGCGGAGTAATTCTTTTTTTAAGAAGAATAAAAGCAGATCCCTACGGATCTGCTTTTTTGTTTTGGGCAAACATTGCCATACAAAAAAACCAGAGCGCAGGCATCCGATAACGAACAAGGGCGCCGGCAACAGGTGTCGTTAAACCAGAGATAAAAAGTACAAATGCGGCAAAAAGAATCGCTGACAGTAAGAATGGCCAGTCGGTGTTTTTTATACTATCCCTTTTTAAAAGACGCACAATTAAAAAGCAAGCAATAGCCAGAATTTCAAAAAACGAGATCCATTCAGGAAGGCTTTTTATATCGGATGGAAAGGGGCGAGCCAAAGCGTTAAAAATCGCACCCGGAGTTGCCTTTAGCAATCCCATCCAGGACGGGTTAACGGGAGTAATGACATAATAGCTCCCGCTTGGTTTTATGCTAAGCAGGAGTTTTATGCTATCTACATTTTGCTCCTGTGCTAAAACCTCTTTGTCCTGACACAGGTGCTTCCAATGAAACACTTTGCTCCCGGATGGAATTTTCCAGTATTGTTCCGATCGATAGGGTGAAAATTCGTAGGGCACGTAAAGTGTGTCACCTGAGTTTAAATTTTTAAGGAAATGGCCTCCTTTTCCCAAATTGATAAATGCTCTTTGTTTTTCAAAAATGGTTGTTGGCAGGTCGGGATAGAAATGCATTCCGCATATTGTTATTGAAATCACCGGGAATAAAAAAATCAGGATAGCTTTCCGGCCACTGATGCGGGCTTTTTCTAACAGCTCCAGCGGAATAAGCAACAAAAGAAAAAGACAGAGTGCAGGGAAAATATAGAACTTGATAAAAAGCGTCATTATAAGGCAAATGAGCAGGCAGAAACATTTGATCCAACTAAATTTTGCTAAGGAGTTGAGTGCGAAATTTAAGAACCATCCTAAGGTGAAAATGAGCAGACCCTCTTTTATGACTCCGGAGCTCCAAAAAAGCACTGAGGGTATGAAGAAGCATGATAAAAATGCCGTTGTTAACCCGGATCCCCTTTGAATTAGGGCCTTGAAGGCAGCCTGCATCCCTGAGAAGCTCAAAAGAGCGATAGCCAGAAAGTGCCAGATGATAGCTCCACGGGAAAAGGGTAACAACAGGAGATTAAATCGAATCAGACTTCTATTGTCATTAATGATGGTTGTTTCTTCAGCGGTATACCAAAAATTGGCCTTTTGTAGAATAATGTCATCTTCATCCCGCTGCATGCCGGTCAGAATTCTGAAGTACTGATCCGTACCTTTTACTCCCTCAAGAATGTCTCGCGCATCGTAAAAGTATTTATAGACATCACTTGTACGGGTTTCTGAATAGTAAAAAGTGTAGATGTAATAGAATGCACAGGAGGCCAGTATTTTCGCCAAAAAGGCAACAAGAAGACGATTTCTATTTGAT
>JBIIMV010000254.1:0-3534 GCA_044337805.1 Bacteroidia bacterium | reverse complement strand
CGATTCACATATTGAGCCTTGAAATCATCGTTCTGCATCAATCGTCCAAAAATATCAAGATGCCCCATATTGGGACCTGTATTTTGGAAGACATTATCTAAGTCACACGGATTGGCCTGATAACCCGTGGTAGGCCAACCTGAAAAATTCTGCCCTAAATTGAAGGTATTATCCATATCCCATAGCGCATATCGCCAGCGAATGTTGGGCGTTCCGGTTCCTCTCCACCACATCGTGTTCCAGTTTATCCAGTCGCTGTTCACCGAGAAGGTATTGATAATCATGTAATCAATCACATTGGAAATGTCCAATCTCGAAGCCACACTCTGATAATTCGCAGGCACTGTCATAGAGTTAGACATTACGTAATTGTATAGATCAATCCAATCAGCATCAGAACCATAACGAATATTCAAACCACCCCAGTAACTTAGGAAGTCCAGATCTTCTTCCTCCTGGTTGTGATAATAATCCGTATAGTCCGGATCATTTACCTTTTCACGAATCTCATATAAACCCCAATACTGCCCGTTAATATAAAGTATGCAAGATTCAGCACTTCGTAAATCAACATTCATATTTGCCTTCTGAGCCAGAGTTTGAACAAACATATCTCTGAGATGACAACCCATGGGTGGCCCAAAAGGATAATTGTCTGAAGCACCGGCCTTAAACATTATCCTCTGAAATCGCTGCCTCGGTTTGGTCTCGAAAATACGATGGTCTATCTGCTCGTCGTAACCGTACTGATCTCTCACAACAAAATCAATTCCCTTCTGTGGGTATGCCCAGGAATCATTTCCATGGGGATCAACCTCTCCATAACTCTCAAACCGCTGAACCTGATTACGATCAAAGAATTCTATGGAAGATACAATTTCAAAAATATTATTATTGAACAGGTTTTGATAGTCGGCAGACCCCACCGATACCACAGGCAGCGTATGGCTAACATTGATAAAATAGGTGTTGGTCTCAATAAAACTGTCAAGAAAATTTGGATCTGAGCTGAAGCATTTTGCTCGTACAATGGTCGTTGTTGAAATGTTGAGCGCAGCAGAATACAAGGGTGAGGATGCCAGAGGCTCAGAGCCGTCGGTGGTATACCTGATGCTGGAAGAAGGAAAAGACGAACTGATTCCCACCACCTGCGATGAAGCATAGAATCCTGCATTTGTAGAGAAAACAGGCTTAGGGACATAACCATAATACCCAACTCCGTTTGCAGCACCCGGCGTGGGCATTGAAAAAACGCCCCACGCAACCGGACCTGAATTCAATCTGCCTCTCGAATGACCCACCTGCGCCGGTCTTATGGTAATAGAGTCAAGAATAATTCCCGATGGGTCAGAGAAAACAACCTCCTCTGTATTCTCACTTTGAGAAAATTTAAACCCTGTATGGTAACTGCTACCAACAACTATGTCACGGCCAGAAGCAAAAAACAGAATATAACCACTGGCGGGAATCACAATTCCATTGGGAATCTGCCACTTCATTGGCTGTGCCGTATTATCACTCAGGTAATATCCGGTAACATTAACTGCTGCAGAAGTTGTATTGCGAAGCTCGATCCAATCTTCAAACTCTCCGTAGTTATCCGCAAGAGAATTTCGGTTTGAACATGAGTACTCGTTTATTAAAACCTGAGCGTTCAACTGCAAGGCACAGAAAAAACAAACAAGAAAAGAAACGAGGGATGAGGAATACACCGGCATAATTAATATCAAAGTTAAGTATTTACTGCCAAAATTTTTCAGCTAATCCTATTTTTTAAACGCATCCTTATTAGATCACTGAAAATGGTGGGTAAGGAACTTTGATAAATACTCCCATATGCTTGCTCTGAAGCCCCAAACCCCATGTAATACCGGAATAATCCTTCAAAATCCGACCCTTCAAAATCAAATACGACTTTACGCCCCGCATGCTTTCTGATAGCAGCATCCAGAATGGCCGTCATTGCACCACATTCACGACCTGACTTACCAGCGCCCGACAATAATAAGATTATTCTTTCCCTTCCAACTAGTAAAAAAGCTCCTGCTACCACTGTTCCGTTATCGTCCAAAGCTGTCCAAACTTCAGACATGTTATGAATAGAGGTGGCCTTACCAATTGATAAAAACTGTTCCCTGAGGGCCTGCTTACTAACACGAACCGATTCAGCCTTACTTTCAATAAACAACCTGAACACCCGCTCCGGATCGTCTGATAAGACAATTTTCAATCTCTTGCGCTCTGCCTTCTTTAAATGCCGGACTATCTGTTCATGATAGCCAAATCTGATCTGCTCATATTCTCTCGCTAAATCAAGCACTGCATTCCGGTGGGTCATTACCAAATCCCTTGCGAATTGTCCGCCTTTTACCCTAAAAAACAAAAACAATAGTTTGTGCCATGGAAGCAAACGAAAAGGCTCATCAGAAAAATTTTCCAAAGCACCGATGCAACCCATCTGTTGAACCCATAATGGTTGTATGGCGTATCTGAATCCAAATTTACGCTTAACAGGCAGCGGAATCACCAGTGAACGCTCCTCGTCAAGCAGAAACTCCCAGTCTTTGCATACAATGTCAAGATACCAGCTGAGTAAATAAACAGGATAACAGGCAGAAGCCATTACAATGCGGTCATAGATTTCCCGCTTGCTATCTGAATGCTTGTAACGCCTCCAGGCCATTAACCTTCAAGGTAATCTCTCAGATACTCAAAACGCCCCATCAACTTACCCTCCTTTAAAATACTGGCGCGTAGAATCAGCTCATCTTTGTCATCTCCCAAAAGCGCCGGCAAAACTTTATCAATTAACTCCTTTCCAAAATCTTCGCTTGAATCACGCGGCAACTCACAAGGAAGATTATCCACTGCCATAACGGTAATATTTTCTCTGCTGAACGGCTCTCCCAGCTCCTCGGTAACAGGATTGTAACCAAAAAATTTATTTTCTATATTCGAGGCACGTGTTGTTGATGGAATTGAACCATCAATGTCACATGTAATATCAGCAATTACACTGATACGAAAGTCCTTTGATCGCATCTCTTCCTTAGTAAACAAACGAGGAGCGCGCGGATCCCAGTATGAACAATGAATAAGTAAATCACAGTGGGGTGAGTATTTCGAAAATGTACTTCTGAACTCTGCCGGATGTTTGTAGAAACGATCTGTATTCCAGCCGGAGCCATCAACCGCTTCATTGTAATTGTTACTGTGCAGTTGGGCATAGGTTGGCTCACGGTAACTAAAACTTAAAAATTCATAAGATGTTATGCGGCGTATGCCCATCAAACCCAGCATCTCAATGGCACCATTCGCAACCCTGCCATTGCCGGTAACAACAATTTTCAGATTGGGTAAACGCATCTTCTTTAACTCATTTAAAAGCTCGTTCCGATCGTGACATAAATGAGCAGGTTTCAAATCAAAGAAACCATATCGCTTGCCATAACCCATCAAACCATTATAGGTACCAACTATCCCCGCATAATGGCCAAATCCAATAATGCGATTATATTGTCTGTCCGTAAGACA
>JBIIMV010000115.1:0-5276 GCA_044337805.1 Bacteroidia bacterium | reverse complement strand
TTCTTCTATCAGATTGCCCTCTCTCTCAAATGCAAGAAAATCCTCCCTGGATTTAAATCCGGCAATTTTCTTTTCCTTACGGCGTGCTTTGAGTTCGTCAGATTTGGTTCTGAAAGAACGCTGAACCAGCTGAATGGAAAACCCTCCGGGATAGAAGAAAAAACTCTCGCCATCACCCACGAAGGCATAATCAGAAGGCTTTGGCAAAAGACGGCCTGCGAAAGGATCAAACTGACCGCGATTTTCAATAAAAGCTCTTACCGGGGAATATTCAACAGCTTGACCTTTGGAAAAACCTGCATGGACAATCAGATAAGTTAAAGCCAATAAAAGCGACGCTTTCCTGCTTAATTTCATGGGATGGATTTTTCACTAAAATAATAGATTAAACAATACCAGCGTTTTTTTCCATCATGATAAAAACAAGGATTGAAAAACCATACCGAAATATGACTCAAAAGTGGTTGAAAAAAAACGAGGGGGGCTGTATTTCTTTGAGGGAGCGTCGGAAATCTGAGGCTTCAGAACAAACCGGATTTGCTTTGTTCGAAGCCTGCATCAATCTTCAGATGAGGCTCACGGGCAGCGGCCACAGCGAGAGCGTCGCAGCGTTCGTTTTGTGGATGTTCATTGTGACCGCGAATCCACCTGAAACGGACTTTATGTTGGCGAAAAATCCTCAAAAATCGAATCCAGAGATCCGGATTTTTTTTGCCGGAAAATCCTTTTTTCTCCCAGTTAAAGACCCACTTTTTTTCTACCGCATCCACAACATATTTTGAGTCTGACCATACGGTAATTTCAGAGCCCGGCGTCCTGATCATTTCCAGTCCGGTAATAACACTCAGCAACTCCATACGGTTGTTGGTGGTAAGCCGAAAACCTTCGGAATATTCTTTTACATGTCCGTTCCACTCAAGGATTAGACCAAAGCCACCGCGGCCCGGATTGCCACTGCAGGCCCCATCTGTGTAAAGGTGAATGCCCGATGCCATCAGATAACGTTTAAATTGGTTCTGAATAGTTTGACTGCAATTGCAAGAAGAATAACCCCGAAGACCTTACGAACGATATTAATACCACCCGGACCGAGCCAGCGTTCTACCCGATCAAGATTTTTAAGAACCAGAAACACCAGAGCGATATTGAGGAATATGGCCACCACGATATTTGCATTTTCATATTGTGCCCGAAGAGAAAGCAGGGTTGTAAGCGTTCCGGCGCCGGCTACCAGCGGGAAAGCCACGGGAACGATACTGGCTGATTGGGGAACACTGTCTTTGTAAAGGGTGATACCCAGAATCATTTCCAGTGCTATAAAAAACAGGATAAAAGAACCGGCGATAGCGAAGGACGGGATATCGATACCCAGGAAGGCAAGAAGATTTTCACCGAACCAAAGGAAGACCAACATGATGGCGGTACTGGCAGCCGAGGCACGCACAGCATTGATCTCCCCTACCCTCTGTCGCAGCTCAAGCAACACGGGCACAGAGCCGATGATATCGATAACCGCAAACAGAATCATCGTAAGGGTGATAATCTCTTTAAGGGAAAATGTCATGCCGCAAAAGTACACAAAGCCCTTTTGTTACCTTTGCAAGTATGGAAAGTACCCGACAACTAAAGGTTGCCCGCATGATTCAGAAAGATTTGGGAGAGCTTTTTCAGCGAGATGGCTCCTCCTGGTTTACGGGAGCCCTGGTCTCTGTTACCAAAGTACGCATCAGTGCAGACCTCTCCAGTGCCAGGGTTTACCTGAGCGTATTCGGCACAAGTGAAAAAGAGAAAGTCATGAATGATATCAAGACCTATTCACCTGAAATCAGGAAGAAGCTTGGTCTTAAAGCAGGACGGCAGCTGCGCGTTGTTCCAACCCTGACTTTCTTTCTTGATGATTCTGTAGATTATGCCGCTCATATTGACGAACTACTGAAAAAGTAAGCATGCAATACGATCCTATAAAAAGAAGTCTGGGAGAGGTTTTTAATAAGACTCCCTTTTTGCGCAAGTTGTTTTATCGTTTACTCGATTTGTTATTGCTGCGTGCCTGGCATATCCATCTTGAGCTCAAAAAGTGGGGGAAGCAAGCCCCTGCACAGCCTATGATTCTTGATGCAGGGATGGGCTTTGGTCAGTACTCCTGGTATATGTCTCAACTTTGGCCGTCTTGCGATATTACGGCGATAGATGTAAAAGAAGAACAGGTAGCCGACTGCAATGGTTTTTTTAAACAGGCCGGCGTGAGCCGGCGCGTTCGTTGTGAAGTTGGCGATCTCACGGTTTACGTAAAACCCGAACACTACCATCTGGTATTGTGTGTGGATGTCATGGAGCATATATTAGAAGACGAACTGGTTTTCAGGAATTATGCTGCTTCACTTAAAAAGGGAGGCATGTTACTCATCAGTACACCAAGCGACCAGGGAGGAAGTGATGTGCACGGAGAGGGAGAAGCTTCATTTATTGAGGAACATGTCAGAGACGGATATAACCTCAAAGACATTGAGCAAAAACTTTTGCGTAATGGATTTTCAAAGGCGGAAGCGCGCTATTCATACGGCAGCCCGGGAAAAATTGCCTGGAGGTTATCGATGAAATATCCCATACAAATGCTCGGGGTAAGCAAATTGTTTTTTATCATTTTGCCGCTGTATTACCTGCTGGTATATCCGTTTGCGTTTGTGTTGAATTATTTCGATGCTCATGGAAACCATCCGACCGGTACAGGCCTGATTGTTAAAGCATGGAAGTAAGGGAATGAATCTCCCCACTTTCATATCGGGCAGATATTTTCATTCCCGCAAAGGCAGGAATGTCATACACCTGATGAGTCGTGTGGCAGTAGCGGGAGTGTTTGTAGGGAGCATGGCGCTCATAACCATTTTATCAGTTTTCAATGGGTTTGAATCATTGGTTAAGGACTTATATGGCACCTTCGATCCCGATTTACTTGTATTACCAAAAGAAGGCAAAACCATACATATTTCTGCGAAAAAACTCACGCAAATCAGAGCCATAAAAGGGGTGAGACAATGTTCTGCCTCTTTAGAAGAAAACGTGTTGCTGAAGTTTGATGAAAGACAAACCTTCGCGCGCATGAAAGGGCTGGAGAGAGCCTATCTTGACAGCAGTCAGCTAAGACAACAGATCAGGGCGGGCAAATTTGACTTCGGAGACAGCCTCCGTCCGCTCGCCTGCCTCGGCCAGGGCGTGGCAGCCACCTTAGGCGCACACCCTGAAGACATTTTTAGCTCACTGCAGGTGTACTTGCCGGATAAAGAGGCAGGCGCAGAAGAGATAAGAACAGGTTCTGCATTTCGCACCGACCGCATCTATCCGGGGTCTGTGTTTTCTGTGCAACAGGATATAGACAACAAGTATTTTATTGTGCCTATTGAATTTGCCCGCGGCATCATGGATCTTACCGATGAACATTACAGCGCACTTGAAATAAGACTGAATAGCGGAACAGAGGAAACAAAAATCAAAGAACAAATTCTGCGTATTGCAGGATCAGTTAACATTCAGAACAAAGCCGAGCAGCACTCCCTGTTGTTTCATATCATGCAAACCGAGAAATGGGCAGTTTTCACCATCCTGCTTTTCATTCTGATTCTTGCCTCATTTAACATCGTAGGCTCCCTTACCCTTTTGATCCACGACAAAAAACACGATTTGTTTATCCTCTCTGCAATGGGTGCCGGAGAGCAAACCCTCAAGAAGATATTTTTCATTCACGGAATGCGTATCACCTTATATGGTGCCATACTTGGTGTTGGCTGTGGCTTATTAATTTGCGCCGGACAAATACACTATGGCTGGCTGAAGCTTGGCGACAGCGGCTCCTTTGTTGTTGATGCCTATCCGGTAAAAATGATGAGCAGCGATATTGTGGTTAGTCTGCTTGCCGTTGGTCTGATAGGAGCGACAGCCGCCTTGTACACCACTGCCGGACTGAAGGCAGGGTTTATCAAAAAATAACCCCGCGAAAATACAAACCAAACAAACCCATAAAAAAAGCCGGCTTTCACATGGCCGGCTTTTTCATTTTTAAAATCCAGGAACTAGCGCTTCACCATGAATGGCTTACTGAAGTTCTGATTAAAGCGTAAAAGATAAAGGCCCTCATTGAGTTGTTCAGTCGGTACCGTAAAAAGATTTTCTCCGCCAGCAGTGTTGAAAAGGTTATCACTGATGAGTTGTCCTGCTACATTGTAGATTCCCATATTTACTTTTTCTCCACCCAACAGACTGAAATACCTTATGTGAAGCACGTCATTGGCAGGATTGGGATAAATGGATGGTTGCCCGAACTGATGATCCACCACCGATGTAATGGTAGGGTCAACGAAGAAACGATAAGAATAATCATTGCTGAAAGTGAAGGGACCAAAATTTTCAGACACGCGGAAAACAGTGAGATAGGGCAATGAACGTGCGTGCATGGCAGCAGGAGTCCATTGAAAATCTGCTGTAACCGGCGTGGTGCTGTTCACAGAGAAAGTAGCCGCATTCTGTGCCAGTTGAAATACTTCACCATTCGCAGTAATATTTACGGTCTGGTTATCGGGATCAGGGGCGGAAATACTCATTTGAAAAGCATAGCCCGGAGGTATGGTAAAAGTGCGGAAAGAGCTGGGTGTTGAATTGGGAACAAAGGCGGGAGGCACCGGATTGTTGGGCACAGGCGAAACAATAAACTGCATGTCTCTTCTGATTTTACCCAGCAAGACTCCTTGTCTGTATTCTTCGCAGATGATGGAAATCACGAAATTGCCAATGGTATTTGGAAGCATGCTGATTTCACCGGTCAATGAATCCATGCTGAAAGGCATAGAAGGATCAGAAAGAGGATGAAAATAGCCGGTAATAGGAATAGATGTAGTGCCGGTGGTGCCTACGTCTTGCGGAATATCTAAGGCCCAATGTAAAGAATCACCATCTGCATCGAAAGGAAGGGGATTGTAGTAAAAAGGTTGATTTTGTTGGGCCACTGTCACCGGAGGATTTAAAAAATCGGGAGTGGAATTGGTGCTGTTGCAATCCAGGATACTGGAGAGAAACATGCCCGTAGAAGCAGGATTTGTCACATTAATGATCGAGGCATTTCTGCAACAATTTGTCCAAGAAAGAAGATATTGTCCTGCAGAAGGCAAGGTAACATCACCGGTGTAAGTGTATTCCTCTGCTCCGTTTCCGAGAGAAACCGGACCTAAGGTCAAGGCGATGACAGAAGCGAAAAGCGAGCCGGTTGAATTAAAAGACACGTATAT
>JBIIMV010000114.1:0-5280 GCA_044337805.1 Bacteroidia bacterium | reverse complement strand
ATGCATCCTGTCCTGGCGGGCAATCTCAGGTAATTGTTCACATTATTCCTGACAGCTACCCGGGAGAAATATCTTGGAACATTCAAAACCAGGCAGGAACAATCGTTGCCTCAGGGGGAGCTGTAGGCGACACAATTTGTGTTCCTACAGGCTCATGTAATGTTTTTAACATGTTCGATTCCTATGGTGATGGCATCTTTGCTCCCGGAGGGTTCTGGCTGTATGTAGATGGAGCACTTGTTGCTCAGAGTACCGGTGCTTATTCTTCCCTTGCCTTCCCTTTTAGCTGCCCGGCCGGAACCTATTGCTCTTCTCCGCTGCCTCTGACCTACGGCAATCATGTTGCTCAATATGACAATTCATGGTATGAGTTTACCCCCGACAGCACAGGAAATTACAGAATTACCACGTGTGGCTTAGGGAACACCTGCGATACCAAAATATGGGTTTACAACTCCTGCAATGGCAACTCACTCGATGAAGGCCCTCCGGGGACATTCGCTTACAACGATAACGCCAACTGTGCCCTGCAGGCCGATCTCAGTGTTGTTCTGATGGCCGGAACTAACTATAAAATCAGAGTCGGTGATAACCTCGACAACTGTTCAGGTAACATCACGTTCTCTTTCAACTACACCGGACCGGTATCGGGATGTACAGACCCTGCATCATGTAATTACAACCCCCTGGCCAGCATGGATGATGGATCCTGTGTCTATTTCCCAAATCCTCTATGTGCAGGTCCGGACCTCGAGTTTGACTCTCTGGCTTTCGTAAACTCTTTAAGCATTACCTCACATACCGCATCTACCTGCGATGTTGCTGAAGGTTGTCTCCTTGATTATGGAAATAGATGGGTTATTCAGTTTACAAGCAAAATTGACAACGTGGGAACGCTTGATTACTTCCTGGGTAGTCCGGGTGCAAACCCTACCATGTTCAACACCAACAACTGTCATGGTCACGCCCACTACGAAGGTTACGGAGATTATCGCCTGTTCGACATGAACAACAACATGATTCCTGCAGGACACAAAAACGGGTATTGCGTAATGGATCTCTGCGGAGGCCCTAATGCACAGTACACCTGCGGCAACATGGGTATTTCAAGTGGATGTTTTGATGTATATGGGGTAGGAACACAATGTCAGTGGATTGACATTACTGATGTTCCCGACGGAGATTATCGTTTGGCGGTTATCATCAACGCTTATCATCTTCCTGATGCTATGGGGCACATGGAAATCAACCATGTCAACAATGCACTGCAGGTTTGTATGCACATTTCCCACAATCCCTCAACAGGCGTTCCCTCCTTCACACTTCTTCCAAACTGCCAACCATATGCCGACTGCCTGGGAATTCCCGGAGGAGTCGCCGTTACCGATTGTGCAGGCAACTGCAACGGAAGTGGCATTTATGGAAATGTTATTGCCGACACTGCACTCAACCAACTCGACGTAGATGAGTACATGAACATGTTGCTCACCACCGGCAGTACCACCTTGTGTAACGACCTCAGCGGAAATGGAAGCCTCACCGTTTACGATGCCGCACTTGCCGCATGGTGTATGGATAACCCTGCCAGCAACAATCCCAATCTGAACAATCCATGCAGCTTCCCGAGAAATGTAAGCAATCCGAACAACCTTACCGGACTAACCATCACATCGGCAAATTTTGTTCAGAACTACATTGATATTGACATCATGAATGTTAACTCAGATGTCAGTGGCTATCAATTCTCCATGCATGGTATCAATATCTCCAACGTAGTAAGCCTTGCAAATCCTTCTGCCTTCCCTGTACAGATAGGGTTCAATCCCAACACCAATCAGGTAATTGCTCTTGCACAAACAGATTCCAATCTGCTGCATCAGGCCACTGCACATGCCCTGTGCCGGGTATACTTCAATCAGGTAACCGATACCATGATATGCATCGACAGCATCTACGATATTTCAGTAAGAAACGGAGAACGCGCCCCCACTTTCATTTATGGCAATTGCCTCTCCGTAAATCCCTCCGGCATCAGTGAGTCTTCTGAACGCGGAAGAATCACCCTGCAACCTAACCCCAGCAGCGGTAGCATCAGACTGCACCTCGACAACTTCGACGGCAGCCCAAAATCACTTCGTATTCTCGACGCTGTGGGCCGTGAAGCCATGTTGATTCCTGTTCCTCAAACACAACAATGGTTCGATGCAGATGTAAGTTCGCTTACCGGTGGAGTTTACACCGTTGAAGCGATTGACCAGCGCGGCCTGCGCTCTGTAACACGCTTGATAAAAGTCAACCCCTGATTCTTAAGTTCAGATATTTGTCAAAAGGCTCCTTCGGGAGCCTTTTGCATGAAATAACTTACCTGAAGTAAATTTTTACTTACTGTGGGTAAAAAAATTAAAAGGAGAAAGCACAGATCTGAATAATTTTTCATTAACCTGAACTAACCTTCACCCAAAGAGGCTTGACAAGAGTCCTTTTGTATAGTAAATTCAGAGCATTAAATTTTATCACTATGCATTATTTTGAAATGAAAGATTGCGCGCATTGCCGCAAACCCCTGATGGGGAGAACAGACAAGAAATATTGCGACGATACCTGTCGCAACGCATGGAACAACATTCATCGCAAACAGCAGCCTATCTGGGTAAGAAGTATTGATCAAACACTACACCGCAACCGAAAACTACTCGAAGAGGTTGTTCCTCAGGAAGGGAAAATCAGGGTGATGGAAAAAAAGCTAATAGACAGAGGTTTTAATTTCCAGTACTTCACCCATCAGGTAAATACCAGAAAAGGAACCACTTATTACTTTGTTTACGAATTCGGTTTTTTGCCGCTTGACAATGGTTATATTATGGTTGTACGCAGAGAAGATGACGGCTTCATGCGTCAGTCGAGCGGACTGGATGAAAAAACAGAAGAGTTTGCTGTTGCGGTCTGAGGCCTACAGTATCTCCCAATTGTTTCGACCACGCAGCAGGGCATCCAAATCGCCATCACCACGAGCTTCTGTTACCGATTGCATCTGGGTGTTGACAAGCGCTTCGTAACAATCTCTCTGCTCGGCATAAAAAATACCGAAAGGACGGGGCAAGCCATTTTCTGTTGATGGATCATCGAAGATATTCGTCAGCAACATCGCTTTGCCACGATCGCTACTATCATGAACCCAAAGGTCGCTGACGCTGAAAGCACCTTCGTTAAGATTCACTTTCTGCGGCTTAAGTCCATCGAGACGTATGCCCCATTCCAGTTGCTCACCAAATAACAGAGGCTTACCTTCTTCAAGAAACAAGGTGTTTCGCTTCTTTCCACTTTTCTCGGTAAACATCTCAAAAGCACCATCATTAAAGACATTACAATTTTGATAAATCTCTATGACAGATGTTCCCTTATGGGCATGCGCCAGCCTAAGGGTTTCGCGAAGATGCAAGGGATCACGGTCAACAGATCGGGCAACAAAGCTTGCTCCGGCACCCATACAAAGTGAAGCAGGATTAAAAGGCTGATCGAGAGAGCCATAAGGCGTTGACTTTGTCACCTGTCCCTCATGAGAGGTTGGTGAATATTGTCCCTTGGTTAATCCGTAAATCTCATTATTGAACAAAAGAACATTTATGTCAGGATTTCTCCTTAGCATATGAATGAAGTGGTTGCCTCCAATAGAGAGCGCGTCACCATCGCCGGTTACGAGCCATACACTGAGTTCCGGACGCATCAGCTTTAATCCCGTGGCAATAGCGGTGGCACGTCCATGGATGCTGTGCATGCCATAGGTCTCCATGTAGTATGGAAAGCGGGAAGAACAACCGATACCTGAGATAAAGACAATTTCCTCGCGCTTAAGGCCGAGATCCGGGATTACAGTCTGAACCTGTTTGAGAATGGAATAGTCTCCACAACCCGGGCACCATCTTACCTCCTGGTCGGTAACAAGATCTTTAGAAGTAAACGTACCAGATAAATTTCCTGTTTCCATCATGAATTAATTTTGCTTTTCACCAGTTCCTTGATCTCAGACACAGTGAAGGGCAGACCTTTGATTTTATTATACGCCTGAGCAGGGATTAGAAAACGGTCTCTGAGAATTTTTACCAGTTGTCCGTTGTTGAGTTCAGGCACCAATACCTGTTCAGAAGCACTTAGGATATGTTCGAGATCATTTGGCAGAGGATTGAGATAGCGCAGGTGGAGATGAGCCACAGAGTACCCTTCATAAATAAGTGCTTCAACGGCAGTTTTGATGGTTCCGTATGTTGACCCCCATCCCACAATCAACAGCCTTGCCCCTACTTCACCCTGGTCGAGTTTACTTGGAGGAAAATCAAGTGCTACTTTCTCCACCTTTTCTGCCCTTAGCTTCACCATGAATTGGTGATTCTCCGGGTCGTAACTGATATTTCCTGTTTCATGCTCCTTCTCAAGTCCTCCTATGCGGTGTTCCAATCCCTTTACTCCGGGAACGGCCCAGGGCCTAACGAGCTTTTCGTTGCGGCTATATGGCTTGAACAAACCATCAGATGGGCGTGCGAATTCGAAAGAAACAGGTTTTAAATCAGCGGAAGAAGGAAACTTCCATGGCTCAGCTCCATTGGCAATATATCCATCAGAGAGGAAGAAAACAGGCAACATGTGCTCCACCGCAATCCGACACGCTTCATACACCGTCTCAAAACAATCAGCCGGAGAATTGGCCGCAATTACCACACAGGGCGACTCCCCATTTCGACCGTAAACAGCCTGCAAAAGATCGGCTTGTTCAGTCTTTGTTGGCAAGCCGGTGCTTGGTCCGCCCCTTTGAATATTGATGATGACCAGAGGCAGTTCCAGCATCACAGCCAGACCAATAGCCTCAGTTTTCAGAGCAATACCGGGTCCCGAGGAGGCAGTCACTCCGAGTGCGCCACCAAAAGAAGCTCCAATAGCAGAGCAAATCGCTGCAATTTCGTCTTCCGCCTGAAAAGTTTTTACACCAAAATTCTTGTGTTTTGACAGTTCATGCAGAATATCAGAAGCCGGAGTGATGGGATAGGAACCGTAAAAGAGAGGCAGACCGGAGAGACGGGATGCGGCAATAAGACCAAGCGCCACAGCCTGATTACCCATGATACTGCGGTAGATTCCTGCAGGCAAAGAGGCCGCCTTCACCTCAAAGCGCGATGCCATCACCTCAGAGGTTTCGCCGAAATGATAGCCTGCACGCAAAACCTTGATGTTAGCCTCAATCAGATGAGGGCTCTTTTTAAACTTTTCGGTGATTTCCGTTTCAGTGTA